>JAJPZL010000091.1 GCA_021204375.1 Bacteroides sp. | reverse complement strand
ATAATAAAGAGCTCAGGGGAATGACTATCCATCTAATCACATTTGCTTCGTTGCTTCATAAAAATGCTTCGGTCGAAAAGTCACACGAGAGTATACTGATCGAACTTGAAAAGTATTTCACTGTACGGATCATCGAACATACGGAAGCACATACACTATCAACCGACGATTTTAAACTTGTATTTATTGCTACCGGAGGGGTAGAAAAAATGGTCGTACAAAACTTCGAGTCTTTGCCACGGCCTACAGTGATACTGGCAGATGGTATGCAAAACTCTCTGGCAGCTGCGCTGGAAGTTTCGGCTTTCCTGAGAACCCGGGATATGAAACCCGAGATCATGCACGGAGAGGCTTTCTCTATTGTAAAGCGAATTACTGAATTGTATAATAATTTTGAGGCCCAGAAGGTTCTGCGTAAAAAACGGATCGGTGTCATGGGAATCTCCTCGTCGTGGTTAGTGGCCAGTAATGTGGATTACCTGTTGGCCAAAAGACGGTGGGGAATTGAATTTATAGATATTAAACTGGACGACGTATACGATCGTTTTGACCAGGTAACAGACGATGAGATCGGGGAAGAGGCTGCCCGGATAGCGCAACAGGCACTTGCCTGCCGGGAGGCAACCCCGGAGGATCTGCTGAAAGCGATGCGGCTTTACAAAGCGATCAAAGAGTTGTGTATTAAGAAAAAGCTGGATGCTTTTACCATCAACTGTTTCAAACTGATCGAGGCACGCGGAACGACCGGATGCCTGGCTCTTTCTCTACTGAATGATGACGGTATACTGGCAGGTTGTGAAGGTGACCTGCAATCGATCTTTACCATGCTGGCCGCTAAAGCTGTAACAGGACAGACCGGTTTTATGACTAACCCGGCTTTTATCAGTACCAGGGATAACGACCTGGTACTGGCACACTGTACGGTAGGTTTAAAACAGGTAGACCAGTATATTATACGGAACCACTTTGAAACAGAGACCGGGGTATCTATACAAGGAATTTTTCCAACCGGGGAAGTAACAGTGATCAAGTGCAGCGGCGAATGCCTGGATGAATATTATGTATCAGCTGGCTGGCTGGAAGAGAATACTAACTTTATTAACGCCTGCCGTACCCAGGTCCGGGTAAAATTGGATTCACCGGTGGATTACTTCCTGCGCAATCCGTTAGGGAATCATCATATTCTGATACGGGGTAACCACGAAAAAGCGCTCAATGAATTCTTTATGGCAAACGGATGTAAAAAAGTGGAATAAAAGTATAAGCGGTTCTTAAAGGAACCGCTCTCTTTTTATACCTTTATAGCCACATCTTTCCAGCTTCCCTGATAGAGTTCCATCACATGGGTATAACCCGCCTCTTTAAGGGCCATCAATGCATCGTAACGTCCTGCATTGATAAGTTCCGGGTAATGAGCATCCGAATTAACCACTAACGGGATACCGGCCTCCCGGATCTTTCTGAAATATCGTTGATTGGGAAAGAAAGTACCGAGCTTCTCCCAGGCTTTTGTGTTAATTTCAAGGATATATCCTTTCCGGGCAATGGTATCTATATAACTATCCATAGAACGAGTATAACCGGATTCGTCCGGCAAACCGGGACGACAACAGGAAGCATTATAGTGCATCTTATCAGCATGACCCACTATATCAAATCCACCCACCTCCATTAACCGGAGATAACGTTCGTAATACAAATGGATCACTCTGTCCAGATCGCCTGCAAAATGGTTATCTACAATTTCGGCAAAATGCTGCGGATTACAATCGATATCAACGACTTCTCCCCGGCTATCATAAAGCAGGTGAACGGAGCCGATGCGGTAATCTAAGGGTAGATCCCGGAAAAACGGTACAGCGGGATAACTCTCTTCATTGAGATAGTCAATTTCCATACCGACATAGAGTTCTATTTGCTCTTTATATTTCTCCCGGATGGTATGAAACTCTTCCAGATAATTCGGAATATCCGGATAATCCATGGTCCAGTGGATAGAGAAGGGAAGCGGTGCATGGGAGGAGACACCATATGATGAAAATCCCTGCTGGATGGCTTCCCGGACAAAATCTTTCAACGGGGCTTTTCCGTCGCAAAAAGAGCAATGACTGTGGTAATTAGTTAAGTTAGATCTCATGGTATGCAGGGTTATCCTTCAATTTCACTAAGTTCCAGCCAACGCATGGTCTTTTCATCAATGAGACCGATCACCTCCGATATATGTTTGGAAAGCCGGTTGAGTTCCTCAGACTCCAGTGTACCGGAACAAAGCTTCTCTTCAATTCCGGCTTTTTCCTGCTCCAGTTCTGTAATCTCCTGTTCCAGCTGCTCAAACTCCCGTTTTTCTTTAAAAGACATTTTTCGTTTATCGTTCAGGCGGACTTTGGCAGCTTTCTCTTCTTTAGGCTTTGCCCACTCCTGTTTCTGCTCTTCCTGTACCTCTTTCCAGGCACGGTATTGGGTATAGTTACCCGGGAAATCACGAATATCTCCTCCACCGTTAAATACCAGCAGATGGTCTACTACTTTGTCCATAAAATAGCGGTCGTGGGATACTACGATGAGGCAACCCCGGAAGGTTTGCAGATACTCCTCTAGCACATTCAGGGTAACAATATCCAGGTCGTTAGTAGGCTCATCCAGTACCAGAAAATTAGGATTGCGCATCAGTACCGTACATAGATAAAGCCGGCGTCGCTCTCCTCCGCTCAGTTTAGCGACATAACTGTGCTGGGTTTCGGGGGTAAAAAGGAAATGTTGCAGGAACTGGAAGGCTGTCAGGGTGCGTCCTTTATCGAGTTCGATCACTTCGGCAATCTCCTGTACCACATCAATGACCTTCATCTTTTCGTCAAACTGTAATCCATCCTGCGAGTAGTAACCGAACCGTACGGTCTCTCCGATATCAATATGACCGGAGTCGGCCTTAACCTCACCCAGCAATATTTTCAGGAAGGTAGATTTACCGGTACCGTTGTTCCCGACAATTCCCATTTTCTCGTACCGGGCAAAGATGTAGGAAAAGTCTTCGAGTATCTTTAGGTCTTCGTACTTTTTATAAAGATGTTCGGCCTCAAAGATCTTGGAGCCAATGTAGAAGGCCTTGACTTCCAGTTTCACATTGCTGTTATCCATCCGCTGTTTAGCCACCTTTTCCAGTTCGTAAAAAGATTGTTCCCGGTAGCGGGCTTTGTGTCCACGAGCCTGCGGCTGGCGGCGCATCCATTCGAGTTCGGTCCGATAAAGGTTGTTGGCACGTTCTACTTCGGTAGTAAAGGTCTCGATCCGCTCCTGTCTTTTCTCCAGGTAATAACTGTAATTTCCTTTATAAGTATAGAGTTGTTTGTTATCAATCTCAATAATTCCCGAACATACCCGGTCCAGGAAATAGCGGTCGTGGGTAACCATCAGCAGGCTTACCTTAGAACGCCTGAGGTACTCCTCCAGCCATTCGGTCATATCCAGGTCAAGGTGGTTGGTAGGCTCATCCAGGATCAGCAGGTCGGGTTCGGTGATCAGGGCATTGGCAAGAGCTACCCGCTTCAGCTGTCCACCGGAAAGATGTTTGATCTGTTGATTAAAATCAGCGATCTTTAGTTGGGAAAGGATCTGTTTGGCTTTCTGTTCGTAATCCCACGCTTTTTCCTGCTCCATACGGGCGATAAGTGCCTCCAGGCCAGGATGGCCTTCTGTTTCCATAGCACACTCATACTCCCGGATCAGTTGTACGGTCTCGTTCCCATTGTGGAAACATGTCTCCAGTACAGTGAGTTCCGCCGGATAAGAGGGATCCTGTTCCAGATAGCTTACCCGTAGATTGCGACGGAAAATAATCCGGCCCTCGTCATACCCTTCCGGCCGGCAATCATATTGAGGAGAGTCGTTTTTCTACTACCGTTCTTAGCAATTAATCCCAGTCGCTCTCCCTCGGCAATCTCAAATGATATATCTCTGAAAAGAACCAGGTCTCCGAACGATTTGGTGAGACCCTCAATCTGCATGTAACTTGCCATTCTTTATCTACGTAGTACAGACAGAGAAGATATTTTCTTTTAAGGCATCTTCCCCGCCGTTGTTTCTATTTCTCTATTTTTTCTATTTTTTCCAATACGGAAGAGTATTCCTTTTGAAGATCGCAAGGAGTACCCTCCTTCGTACGGGGGTTCCATACCAGATCGGCCGGATAGAGGAGCAGATCGCTTTCTTTATACCGTAAAGCGGGTAGTTCCCGGGATCCGTCCACCACCGTAACCCAGTTCATTCCATCTATCTCGTTGGCAAGGATTACACCAAAAGCAATTCCAAACGATTGCCAGGGAGAGCGTTGATTCGGTTTAATGGTACCGCTCTGCATCACCTGTTCTATTTTAACTATATCTTCCCGGCTACCGGTAAAATCTTTCTTTAGTTGTGTTTTGATGGTTTTTACTGCCCATTCATACGACTCATCTACAGTCAATATTTCCAGTACCCGGATGGGAATGATCTCACGAGGATACTTTTCTCCCTCTTTCCGGATGGTCAATGTAGCGATCACCTCTTCCGCTTTTTTAGCATCTCCTCCTTTGGGAACCGTAAAAGATCACTCAACGGCCAGGTTTCACGCACCGGGTATCCAGTGATGGGTAATATACCAGCCTCCCTGCTCCTGGAACATTTGTTTGCTATAGGCACATTCGTAGGTTCCGATACGGACCAATTCAGCCTGTGAGTTTTCCCGAAGTTCCTGTTGGATACTCTCCCGGGTAAACTTCATACTTCCCGGCAAACTTTATTCCTTTTTATAGGCGGAAATACGAAAATTACCATCCCACTTATCCGGGTCATAAAAGAGAAAAGTTCCCTCCATATCTTCAAACTCATTCCAGCTCTCCGGATAGATCATATAGAACCATCCCCCTGGAGCTATAAATTTCCTGCCTTTTGCCATATACTATTAAAGATATTTACAGGACAAAGATAAGATATTCCTCTGAGATTATTTAGCGATCGGTTGAATCTTTCCACGCACATCTCGGGATATCTCCAGAAACATATAGTTGACCCGGCCCGAGTGAATATCTCCACTGTTCTCTTCGTACAGGCGGGTAGCATACTCCTCTGATTTCTGAAATGTGATCCGGGAGAGTTCATTATCGGACCGGCCAATCAGTGATGAATCCAGCTGCTGGCCGGGAAAGAGCTCCTACAGATACACATCTCCGTTCATGGTAGTCTCTATAAAACGAAGTTTGGTATGCCCGATATCCGTATAATATCCGACAAACATATGCCCGGGAATACGGATGAGTACCGGATCAATATTGACTGCCCGGAGCAGCGAGGCAAAAAGCAGGCTCCCATCGACACAGTTGATCTGTGAGGCTTCCAGGGCAGTTCCGAACGTACGAACCCGCTGGGAGTAGACTACATTACTGGAAAAACTGGTATTAGAAATGGAACTATAACGGAAGTTACGTTGCTGAAGTACATACCAGAGCGCGTAGACCTGCCTTTGTATAGCCTCTTCGTTATTATTCTGGTATCCCATAAACCGATTGACCAGGCGGGTATTGAGGGCTTCCCGGAGTATCTGGTCAATAGCCGGATTATCTTCATTGACATAGGCTGCAAAGAGTACACTGGTATCGTGAAACTCATCATCCGCTGTAACATACCCCAGTAGACATTCGTGAATACTACGCATAGAGAGGATACGTAGGCCCTGGCCCAGATCCCGGTCATTCATCTCTGCCTTTACCGAAAAGTTAAAGGGAGAGGGTTGTTCGTTATGGATCAGTGCTTCATATTTCCAGATAATATCGGGGAAAACGATATATTCGTTCCAGGGCTCTTTCAGAATAAACTCCGAAACAGACTGGGCAAAGAAGCGGGTCTCTTCCACCACTACCCGGATACGGCTGTTCCTGCGCCGGGATTTGACCCGGATACCGATCAGGGATTTTGGATTTCCTACATACAGGTTCGCAGAAGGTGTGATAACGATCGTATCGGTAGTAGCCACGGATAAAATAGCCGAGGGAAAAATATTTCCTCCCAGATCATCTACCACTTCCACCGGTGTACGGAAAGGTTCATAGCGCCTGATAAGCCACAAGCTACTTATAACTAATACTACATATAGTAGAATTCATATTAACGGTTTACAATATTTTGCCAGAAGATCACATC
>JAJPZL010000364.1 GCA_021204375.1 Bacteroides sp. | reverse complement strand
GGAACAATGTTATCTTTTTTAAATAATTAATCATTTCAATTAATAAATGTATGGTAACAAAGAAATTTCAAGACGCTTTGAATGATCACATTACAGCGCAACTATGGTCTGCTAATATGTATCTTTCCATGTCTTTTCACTTTGCTTTCAAAGGATTGGACGGTTTTGCCCACCTGATGAAGCACCAGGCACATAAACAACAGGAAAAAGCCTGGATGCTGGCCCAGTATATGGTAAAAAGAGACTGGATCCCCCAGGTGGATAAGATCAACGTAGTACCTACCGGATTTGGTACTCCCCTGGAGATATGCCAGGCTGCTTATGACCACGAGCGTCACATGGCTGATTTAATAGGTAAGATGGTGGATATGGCTGCTAAAGAGAATGAAAAAGCTACCCAGGATTTTTTATGGGGCTTTGTAAGAGAATAGGTAGAAGAAGAAGGAAAAGCTAAAAAACTGGTGGATAAACTGAAGATAGTAGGAGAGCACGGGGTGCTTACTGTGGATGGGATTTTAGTGCAAAAACATCATCACCATCACCATCATCATCACAACCATCATGAGTGTAATTATCATCATCATGCCAAATAAACGTATGCTCTGAAAATAAGCAGCCCCTTATGAGACACCGTGTTACTTCATAAGGGGCTGCTTATTTTATTAGAGTACTATACAGTTATTATAGATTTCTGAGCCATTTCTCCAGCTCTTCCGTCCATTGACGTTTATAGATGAAATTATCCCGGTATCCCCATCCATGTCCGCCAACCGGATAGGCATGCAGGGAGGCAGGAACCTTGTTCTCTACCAACGCCAGGTAATAATTTACCCCGTTGGGTGCCGGTACCGCTGTATCGTCCGAAGAGAGCGTAATAAAGGCAGGAGGAGTCTTCTCATTCACTCGTAGCTCATTGGAGTATTTACGGATCATCTCCGTGGAAGGTTCTTTGCCGATCAGATTGACACGCGAGCCGCCGTGCGTATACTTCTCATCCATGGTTATTACCGGGTAGAGTAATACCTGGAAATCGGGACGCGTCTCCCCGCTGCTGTAATGGGTAGCCAGGGTAGAGGCCAGGTGACCTCCCGCAGAAGCTCCCATAACTCCTACTTTGTGCGGATCAATGTTCCATTCAGCTGCATGGCTGCGTACAATACGCATCGCCTGCTCGGCATCACTCAGCGGGACTTCGTGGTTCCCGTTAGGCATCCGGTATTTTAAAACCACATAGGTGATACCCTGTGCATTGAACCAATCCGCCATATCATGACCTTCATGATCCGTGGCTAAGCGTGCATAACCTCCTCCGGGACACATCACAACAGCCATCCCGTTAGGGGCAGAGGCTTTATAAACAGTCATAGAGGGTTCGGTCACATTCCCGACTCTTCCCTCTCCGCTGTTTACCTCTTCTCCCTCAAGCCCGTTACTGTTGGGGGCACCATCGGGCCACAAAGGGATCTCTACCGGTTTGTTTTGTGCCATCAGCATTCCCGTAGTCAATGCTAACATACTAAAGAGTTTCATCTTTTTTTTCATGGTTGTAATCTATTTTTATTGGTTTAGATATCTATACTTGCCCGGATCAGATAGAAGATAAGAGCCAGGTAAGCCACCAGCGAAAGCACTTCCGACCAGCTGTTCTCCAGCCACCCCTCACTTACCAGGTTCAATCCGGCAAAACGCATTCCGGCACTTACCACACCCATGAGGGCTCCTCCGGCTATAAAACCAGATGCCAGCAAGGTCCCTTTTTTACCCCTTTCCTTATTAAGAACCGCATCTGCGGAACGGGTGGTAACGTACCAGTTTACCGCCCCACCCACCAACAGCGGAATATTCAGCTCCAGTAGAATGAACATACCCAGGGCAAAGGCAAGCGCCGGGATGTTGCAGATAGTAAGCACAATGGCAATCACAGCCCCGATCTCATACAACAGCCAGGGAGCCGTAATACCACTCATCAGCGGCTCGATAACCGCTGTCATCGTATTGGCCTGCGGAGCAGCGAGCTGACCGCTAGCAAACCCATAGGTCTTGTTCAGAATGATCATCACTCCACCTACCGTAGCGGCAGAGACTAAGGTTCCCAGAAACTTCCAGGCCTCTTGTTTAAACGGCGTACTTCCCAGCCAGTAACCTATTTTAAGGTCGGTAATAAAAGCGCCCGCCATAGCGAGGGCCGTACAAACCACTCCTCCCATGATCAGGGCCGCTACCATACCTGCCGTTCCTTTCAGCCCCACCGATACCATGACAACCGAAGCCAGGATCAGGGTCATCAGGGTCATTCCCGAAACCGGATTGGTACCCACAATAGCAATCGCATTGGCAGCTACCGTAGTGAAGAGAAAAGAGATACACGCTACCAGCAGAATCGCTACTACCGTTTGAAGCAGATCCCCCTGCATCACATCGAAATAGAAGAAGAGGGAAATAAGTATCAGGGTGAAGATCGTTCCGATAGCGATGATCTTCATCGGAATATCCAGTTGTGTACGAGGAACTACTCGGGAGCTCTCTCCCTTTCCCTTCATCTCTTTGACTGCCAGCTCTACCGTACTTTTAATAATGGGCCACGATTTAATGATACCGATCACCCCGGCCATGGCAATCCCGCCGATACCGATGTTCTTGGCGTAATGCCGGAAAATATCTTCCGGGCTCATAGCCCCTACAGCAGTAGTAATATCCGGATTCCAGGTATTGATCACCGCATCTCCCCAGATCAGGGCCATACCAGGAACAAGGATCCACCATACAGCCAGCGACCCGAAGCAGATAATAGCTGCATACTTAAGCCCTACAATATAGCCGAGCCCCAGTACAGCCGCTCCGGTATTCACTTTAAATACTAATTTGGCCTTATCGGCTATTGTTTCGCCCAGGGCAGTCACCCAGCTGGTAAAGTTCTCGTTCCACCATCCGAAGGTAGCCACGATAAAGTCGTAAAGCCCTCCTACAATACCGGCGATCAACAACGGTTTTGCCTGGCTCCCTCCTTTTTCTCCCGATACCAACACTTGGGTAGTAGCCGTTGCTTCGGGAAAAGGGTATTTGCCATGCATATCGCTGACAAAATACTTGCGGAAGGGGATAAGAAGCAGTATACCCAATACCCATCCTAAAAGAGAACTAATAAAGATCTGCCAGAAGGTGACACTCATCTCCGGATATTTAGCCTGTAGAATATAAAGCGCCGGGAGTGTAAAGATAGCCCCTGCCACGATCACTCCCGAGCTGGATCCGATGGATTGAATGATCACATTCTCCCCCAGGGCATTTTTTCTTTTGGTCGCACCCGATACTCCCACCGCTATGATGGCGATCGGAATAGCCGCTTCAAATACCTGGCCTACCTTTAATCCTAAGTAGGCCGCTGCCGCAGAGAACAGAACTACCATGCCGATCCCCCAGAGTACCGACCAAAGGTTCACCTCTGGATAGGCCCGGTCGGCTTTCATCAACGGATTATACACTTCGCTCGGGGCCAGTTCCCTGAACGCATTCTCCGGCAATCCTGTCACTTTATCTTCTTCGTTTTTCATACAGAAAAGGGTTGATTAGAAATAAAATTACGGAGGGCAAAGATAACAAAAGGTAGGATTTACAGATAAAAAAAAGAAAATAATCTACGTAAGACTATCTTCCTTTTTAAGAAACTATAAAACTTTATTTGTATTCTGATCCGATTTATTTGGCTGTCATATCACCTTCTACAAACAAACGCACCATCTCGGTTTTTGCATTAGTTCGCAAAGTAATTGACTTTTTAAACTTACCGGGAGCCTTTCCTTTTCCGTTATAAGTTACTTTAATAGTACCTTTCTGACCCGGTTTCACAGGCTCTTTGGTATATTCGGGAACTGTACAACCACAGGAGGCAACCGCCTGGTGAATAACCAACAGGTCATCTCCGGTATTGGTAAACGTAAATGTACCCTCTACAACCGGATCGTTCTCTGAAAAAGTACCGAAGTTATAGGTGGTTTTATCGAATGTGATCTCCGCCTGTTTGTCTTGTGCAGCTACACAGAACATAAAAAGAACAGACATCATTGAAATAGTTTTTATCTTTTTCATTCGTCATTTGTTTTTGTAGTTTTCAAGGGCAAAGATACTCTTTTTTTCTTAAAAAGTCCGGATAACTTTTTAAAATAAACAGCTATATTTGCCAAATAGTTCAAAATAACCAACCGGTTTATAGCATGAGTGTTAAATTTACCTTTTTCTGTTCCTTCCTGCTGAGTCTATGCCTGGCAGGATGCCGGTAGCAGGAACCCACTAAGTCGGGACTGTTCCTAAAAGATTTTCAGCGTGAAGTAGAGGGTCAGTTGACCGATCTCTATGTACTTCGTAATAGAGCCGGTATGGAGGTCTGCATCACCAATTACGGTGGGAGAGTCGTCTCTATCATGGCTCCCGACCGGGATGGGAACTTTGAAGATGTAGTACTGGGCTTTCCTACCATCGATGAATATGTAAACCAGAAGCAGAACTTCGGTGCTATTATCGGCCGCTATATCGGCCGCATCCTCAACGGTCGTTTCCAGCTGGATGGAGAAGAGTATACACTTACTCCCAATACGGGACCCCATTCAGCCCACGGAGGCGATCCCGGATTTGCCGCACGCATCTGGCAGGCCGAACACTTAGACCAGTATGCACTCAAACTAAGCTATCTCTCGGTAGATGGTGAGAATGGATTCCCCGGAAACCTCCGGGTAAGAGTGGTCTACCGGCTTACGGAAGACAATGAACTGGATATACTCTATGAGGCAGAGACCGATAAACCCACGGTGGTAAACCTTTCCCACCACTCTTTTTTCAATATATCCGGCGATCTTTTCCGCCCGGTAGAAGATCAGCTTCTCTATGTAAATGCCGGCTTTTATACTCCGTATGATTCCCTGAAGTGCGTTACCGGAGAGATAGCTCCCGTAACAGGCAGCGCTTTTGATTTTAACCATCCTGTACGCATCGGCAACCGTATTGACGAAGAGATCCTGCAACTCCAGGTAACAGGAGGGTATGACCATACCTGGGTATTGAACACGGCCGGAGATGAAACAGCGCTGGCTGCCCGGGTCAGTGATCCTCAAAGCGGACGTACCATGGAAGTATATACTAATGAACCGGGGCTCCATATCTATACCTCCAACGGACTCAAGGGAAATATCCGGGGAAAAGAGAGGATCCCTTATCCCCGTCGTAACTCCATCTGCCTGGAAACGATGCATTTTGCCGATAGCCCCAATAAACCTCACTTCCCATCTACCCGGCTCGATCCCGGAGAAGTCTACCGGAGCCGTTGTATCTATCGTTTCGGTATAACAGCCGAAGAATAAGAAGAGAAAAACTCTTTTAAAAATAACCCGGGCTATTTTTAAAAGAGTTTCTACATTAACGAAACATAGAGAAGATTTTTTCAATCAAGTCACCTACTGACTTCTATATAATGATGGTTTAGGTTTTCGGTAATTATCTCCCCCCTGTACTTTCTGAAGAACGACGGGAGTTGGTGGTCGTACCCCGGTTACTTCCCGAAGAAGAACCTGCATTCTCACGCTCTGCTGGAGCCTGGGGACGTACATTCTCTGTAGGTCGCTCTGTGTTTGTACGGGTATTCTCACTCCTTCTGGTATTGGTTGTTGTCGAAGGTCTTGTGGGAGGCACAGGCCTTGTCGGTGGTCTGTTATACCCCGGATTATAGTAGATCAGCGGTCTTCCGTATTCAGGATAGTAAAGCGGAGGAACAACCGGCGGATAATAATTCACATCATCATACAGATGCTCATAGCCCGTAAGGTAATTATTCCAGAACTCCAGCGCATAGACCTCATTTCTGGATGTCCTGTATTCCAGTACTTCCTGGTAACCATCTTTAGATTCATTGACAGAGAGTACCCGATCCGGTGGACCGATCACATCCCTTACCTCCTGTTTAGTCATTCCGGTAGTTAGTTTGCGTAGATCCAGGGTGTTGTAAGATCCGCATCCCACTATCACAAAGGCTGCTATTACATAGAACGCTTTTTTCATTTTCTGCTATTGATTACAATTACATCTTCAAGAACAGTTCAGATAAAAATTGGTTTAGCAAATGATGAAAAAATAAGCTGAATATATAACATTTATCCAAAAAAAAAAGGAGCAGGATGGTGTGAGGAATAAAAAAACTGTGCAATATTTAACC
>JAJPZL010000322.1 GCA_021204375.1 Bacteroides sp. | reverse complement strand
TTTTTTTATATACTTTGTATAAAAACAATAACTGATAAAAACCAGACGGATATATGAAAAAAACGTTCCTGAAAAAATATCCTGCCTACGCCAGGCGATGGCCCGGCACAATCTCCAGACTTTTATTATTCCCGGTTCTGATCCTCATATGAGTGAGTATCCTCCTGAAAGATGGAAGAGCCGGCAATGGATATCCGGTTTTACGGGCTCGGCAGGAACCCTAGTTGTGACAGCTGATAAAGCCGGGCTCTGGACAGATTCCCGCTACTTTCTGCAGGCAGAGGATGAACTCTGCGGCAGTGGTATAGCACTTTATAAAATGATGCAACCCGGTACTCCTGCCATACCGCAGTTCCTGATAAACGAACTCTCCCCGGGAGCACGGGTAGGGATTGACGGAGAGACATGGAGCATTGCGGAAACCAGAAGAGTAAGAGGGGAGTTGAAAAAAGGGGGAATTGTTCTTCATACATCCTGTCGACTTGTAGAAGAGATCTACACGGATCAACCGGTTATTCCTGAAAACCCGGTATTTGAGGTTCCCGTATCAGTTGCCGGAAAAGATACCCGGGAAAAGATCAGGGAGATAGAAGAGGCCGTCTCGCACTACGGTTGTAATGCTATCCTGTTGACTGCCCTGGATGAAATAGCCTGGACCTTTAATCTCCGGGGGAACGATGCAGACTATAACCCGGTCTTTGTCAGTTACGCATTTATTTCCGATAAAGAAAAAATACTCTTTGTCAACCCGAAAAAGATATCTTTCTCCATCAAAGAAGAACTTTTTTCCCAGGGAGTAAAGATAAAAGATTATACGGAGATCCACAGTTTCCTGCTACAGTTATCCTCTTACTACCGGGTGTTGATAGATCCCGGCAGGGTGAATCGTTTTCTCTATGAGACACTTCCCGAAGATGTCTTCATCCGGGAGACTGCTTCGCCCGTAGCCATGCTCAAAAGCATTAAAAATCCGACAGAGATCAATGGTTTCCGGAAAGCTGTCATCAACGACGGGATAGCACTTGTCAGATTTTACAGGTGGCTGGAAGAGAACCGGTAAACCCAACCGCTGACCGAACTGGACTGTATTTACAAACTCAAAGCCTGCCTGGAACTCCAGGTAGATTATGTGAGCGATAGCTTTAATACGATCTGCGGAGTTGGGGAACATGGGGCCATTGTACACTATGCAGCCACTCCCGAAAGTAATGCTCCTCTCCTTGCGGATACTCTTTTATTAATAGATTCCGGTGCACAGTACCGCACCGGAACGACCGATATTACCCGCACTACGGCCCTGGGTACCCACACTCCGGAGATGAAGAGGGATTTTACCCTGGTACTCAAAGGGAACATAGCCCTGAACCGGGCCCGCTTCCCGGCAGGGACCCGGGGATCGCAACTGGATGTCCTGGCGCGTCAGTATCTGTGGGAAAACGGCCTTACCTATCTGCATGGTACAGGACACGGTATCGGCCACTTCCTCAATGTGCACGAAGGCCCCCAAAGTATCCGGATGGATGAAAATCCGGTCGCTTTGCAACCCGGCATGGTGATCAGCAATGAACCTGCTTTGTACCGGACCGGTCAGTATGGTATCCGGACAGAGAATATGATCCTGGTATAGGAAGATGAGAGAACGGAGTATGGCACATTCTACTCTTTTAAAACACTTACCTTGTGTCCCATTGATCTTACGCTGGTAGAGAAGAGTATGCTCAGCAGTGAGGAGAAAGAGTGGCTGAACAGTTATCATCGAAAAGTATATAAAAAGCTTGCTCCTTACCTGACCACCGGAGAGCAGGAATGGTTGAAAGAGAAAACAAGACCCTTATTATAAAAATAGTGCCGGGAAAATTCCCGGCACTACCCACCTGTTCAATTTCAATACAAACTTAATAAATTGGTATAATTGTTTATTTCAAAAAGGAGTATTAACTCCACCCCGTTATATCTCTTCCCTCATTCAATCTTTTCAGGCGAAGAAGAGCTTCTATGTAGTAATAATCCGCATAGATAATTGCCGCATCGATCTCAGAACCCGCCGGCCAGTGTCCTGTAGAGTGCAGGAGAAAAGCCGGTTTGCTCTCCCCGCTCTGATAGGCGGGTGAGCTCAGACTACCGAGCATTTTTACCGCTGCTTCTTTATACTTTTTTCCTTTTTCTCCGGGAAAATAGGTCGAAGCCTCCAGCAGAGCCAATGCCACGACACAGGCGGCCGACGCATCCCGGGGTGCATCCGGTATTCCCGGAGCATTGAAATCCCAGTAAGGAATATAATCTTCGGGAAGGCCTTTCAGGTATACGTCGGTGATCTTTTCCAGAAAATCCAGATACTTCTGATCCTTCGTTTCCCGGTAACAGAGGGTATATCCATAGATAGCCCATGCCTGGCTCCGGGCCCACATGGTATGGTCTGCATAGCCCTGGTGAGTGACTCCTTTGATAAAGTCTCCGGTAATTATGTCATAGACGGCTACATGGTACGAAGTGTAATCTTCGCAGAAATGATTTTCCATCGTCTTATCTGCATGTGCGACTGCAATATCATACAAATAACTGCCTCCTCCATTCCTGGAAGCCCAGAAAAGCATTTCCAGGTTGATCGTATTATCCATAATGGTATTATGAGGCCAGTTATTTTCTGAACCTCACGGGGCCAGGAGAGAATAGTACCTACTACCGGATTATAGAGAGTGGCCAGTGTATCGGCCGTATCTAAGATAACCTGCTTATATTCCGGATCCTTTGTCAGCCGATAGCCATTCCCGTAACTACAGAACACCAGGAATCCCAGATCGTGATCGTGGGCCGGAGTTTTGGAAAGGAATTCCAGGGAAGCGGTAAAGTTCTCTGCTTCCCGGCGTATTCGGGCATCTCCGGTATACTCATAATCATACCATAAAATACCCGGCCAGAATCCTGCACACCACTCCTCTTTCGTAGCCTTGCGGGTGTGCCAGCTGCTTAAAGAGTCCATTATATTACGAGGCATTTCCGTATAATCCATACCGGTTTCTCCCTGTAGTTCGGTTAAGGTACGCTCTACTTGTATTGCACAATAGTTCAGGGCCTTCTCTACATCCGGCCTCCCTGCCGGCTGAGGCTGCGAACAGCTTATCAAAGCCAGTAAAGAACCGGCAAATACTATTTTTCTCATTCTAAAAATATGGGTTAATCAGTTGTTTTTACGCCAAAGGCACAGTAAGTGAGATAAGCTACACAGGCCAATATCACAAAGGCTCCACCAATAATGCCGACTGCGTCCGTAGCAGCACCAATGGCCGGAGTAACGGCTCCACCACCGGCTACCGCAGTGATCATTAATCCTGATATCTGATTCGCTTTTTCCGGACGTGCCTGTACTGCCATTGAATAGATAATAGGAAAAATACAGGAACATAAAAATCCGACGGCACCGATACAGAACATATCGACCGAATCGATCTCCACAAAGGCCAGTACCAGTAAAGCAGCTATACAGAGCAGGATATTGTAACGGAAGTATTTGATCCCTGCGATCTTTGTCATCAGGAAGGTTCCGAGTAAGGCACCGACCGTACGGCTCAGGAAGTATACCTGTGGGGCCATAGCCACCTCCTCCTTGCTCCAGTTAAAACGTACGGCCATCAGTTTGGAACTGATAAAATTAGTCGCTACATCTACTCCTACTACAAAGAAGATACCCAGGAAAAGGAGCAGGATCGTTTTATCTTTCAAAAGCGAAAAAGTCTCTCCGAAGGAAGCAGCCGAAACCTCTCCCTCATTCTCTTCCCGGGGAATCGGTGTAGCCATCAGCCATAGAGCCGAAAGTAGGGTAATAGCTCCCAGTACCGGGAAACAGTAATACCAGTATCCCGTATCGCCATTTCCAAAGAACTTCACCGAGAAGAGTACAATATAAGGTCCCACCAGCGAAGAGATAGCCTTCACCACCTGACCACCGGTCAGACTACTGGTGAGCAGCTTCTTATCAGTAATAACATTGGCCAGCAAGGGATTCAGGGAAACCTGCAGAATGGCATTCCCGATACAGAGCAAAGCATAGGCGATCATGCAGGTTATACTACTGTAAGAAATTAAAGGGATCGCCATACCCAGTACCGTAACGACCATACTGAGCAGTACCGTGTTCTTACGACCCCATTTGTTCATCTGGATACCTACGGGTATGCCCAGGAAAAGGAACCAGACAAAAACCATTGAAGGAACAAAGCTGGTCATCGTATTAGACCATCCGAATGCTTCCTGTGCGTAATCAGAAGAGATACCTACAATGTCGCAAAAGCCCATCACAAAAAAGCCGAAGAGAACCGGCAGGGCCATTAGAACAGAATTTTCTTTTTTCATGGTGTTGTTGTAATTAATATTGAAATTGAGTTAGTTAGGGTCTTATTTATCAATCCGGAACCAGTCAGCATCTACCCATCCCCGCATGTCCACACCGTGAGGGTTTACGCAGAAAAGTCCGGTTTTAGCTCCGATCCATTTTCCCTGGCGTGCCGTAAAAGGTTCTCCGATCGGCAGGTAATGTTCTCCATCCGTACTATAAAAGAAGGAGCATTGGCCTCCCGGCTTTACCTGAACGCGTATATAGATATCGATCAGATAATTGGGGGATCCCACTTTATATTCTTTCGATACCGGCAACTGCGCCAATTCTTTTACTATCTCCGGATTTCCCTGTTCGGCATCTGTGCAAACCGATTGCTCCAACACAAACCCACCGCTTTTGCGACAGACGGAAAGATAACTATAGTTCCATCCCATAATGATCAATCCTGCCTTTTCGCCCTCTTCTTTCGCTGTAAAGGTTAACTTAGTAATTGCCGTAAACGTTTCAGCCGGAAATTTCTGTAACAACAAATTAGGCACCTCCCAGAAGTTCTTAAAATCTTCCGAAAGTGTATAACCGTAGATGCGCATAAAGCCCATATCGGATGTTACTCCGAAAAAGTCCTAATAATTAGTATGCCATTGCCACTGGAGTCCCAGGTCACGGGTGTCGAACTCATCACTTTCTGCGGGTGTTTCTATCCCCCATTTACCCTTCACAGCCGGTTTCTTATACCGTCTTACAGGTTCTCCGCACCCATTTCCATCTTTATCGACTCCAATAACCGGCCAGTTATTTACCCACTTCATCGGGTTCAGATGAATGATCCTGCCATACATTTCCCTGTCCTGAAAATGCAGGAACCAGGACTCTCCGCTTTGAGTATCGACCCAGTCACCCTGATGGGGACCGTTGATATCCGTATTTTCCTGGGCCATCACTATTTTTGGATCATACGGTCCGTATATACTTTCAGAGCGGAGCACCAGCTGCCAGCCACGTTCCACTCCTCCTGCGGGAGCAAATATATAATAATATCCGTTACGTTTATATAATTTAAGGCCTTCAATTGTATGGTTCACCCCGTCATTTCCATCAAAGACCATTACAGGGTCAGAGATCACTGCTGTGCCTTCAGCATTCATTTCACAAATGACCAGGGTACTATTGATCCCGGCACGGCTACCTGCCCAGGCATGTACGAGATATACCCGTCCGTCCTCATCCCACAAGGGAGCCGCATCAATCATGCCTTTGCCTGGTTTTACCAGTACGGGGTTTTCCCACTCTCCGGCAGGGTCAGTAGCCTTTACCATAAAGATCCCCCAATCCGGATCGCCCCAGTAAATATAAAACTCTCCGTTATGATACCGTATAGCAGGAGCCCATACTCCCTTTCCGTGTTGTGGTATGCTAAAAAAGTCGTGTGGTTCTACTGATTTCAGCGCATGATTAATGATTCGCCAGTTTACCAGATCTTTTGAATGGAGAATGGGCAGCCCCGGCGTACAGTTGAAACTGGATGCTGTCATATAGAAATCATCTTCTACAGCACAGACATCCGGATCCGAATAATCAGCATAGAGTACCGGATTGATATAGGTTCCGTCTCCCTGGTCGGACACCCATACCTTTGAGACATACGGCTGTGCAGTAGTAAGAAGAGTGAAGAACAAACTACCCCAAAATAAAGGAAATCTCTTTTTTATATATTAGTTATGATTAATTCTACTTTTAAATAAAGGCTGTACAGGCATTCATTACCGGTACAGCCTTTTGAAACCTAACTCATCTTTCCATCCTAATGAAAACTTCACCTATATCTTTTCAATAATACTACAACAACACGGTATCCTGAATGAATAATACTGTTATATAC
>JAJPZL010000180.1 GCA_021204375.1 Bacteroides sp. | reverse complement strand
TTTGCCATTGATTTATATCATTAATAAATTACATTCCTCATTAGGAGTGCAAAATTACTAAAAAAGGCATATCTTTTGTGCTTCATCACAAATTTTCAGTCACGCCTCTTTTTACAACATACGGATTGGTTATCTTTGTACAGAATTATGGTAAAGATAGATTTAAAGACCCTTTCGGAGAGAGCCCGGCGAGCCTCCAAAGAGAACAAACAGTTTTTTAAAAACCTCAAAAAACAGGCAACGCGAACTGGACGATGTCATCCATCAGATACACCAGGAAGTATTCGACGAAACAGACTGCCTGGAATGCGGAAACTGTTGCCGTAGCTTAGGCCCGCTCATTACCGACCGTGACATAGAGCGAATGGCCCAGGCCCTACGTAAAAACCCTCTGAAGTGGTAGAAACGTACCTGAGGATCGACGAGGACAACGATTATGTTTTCAAATCCATGCCCTGCCCCTTTTTGGGAACAGATAATTATTGTTGTATCTACGAAGATCGTCCCAAAGCGTGCCGGGAGTACCCCCATACGGATCGGAAGAAATTTTACCAGCTATATTCGCTTTCCATCAAAAACAGCACCACCTGTCCCGCCGTACTCGAAATTCTGGAAAGATTGAGAAAAGAATTTTAGAGGTTTCCTATCCTATCCACCTGTTCTCTCTTCACACTTACCTCCTTTCAAGGAGACAAAAAACCTCCTTTCCGTAAACAAAGAGTACTATTTTCCGGTTACTTAAGTAAGAATATTAACGGAATAAAAACACACCTTTTGGAAAATGTATTTATTATCGGCTCCGGCTTTTCGGGTCTTTCGGCTGCCTGTTATATGGCAAAAGAGGGGTTCGACGTAACTGTTGTGGAGAAAAACAACACAATAGGGGGGGCGGGCACGCCAGTTCTCTCACCACGGTTTTTTATTTGATATGGGACCAACCTTTTACTGGATGCCCGATGTTATGGAAAATTTCTTCGGGGATTTTTGTAAAAAGAGTTCCGATTTTTACCAGCTCATACGGCTTGATCCGGGTTATGAGATCTATTTTGACCGGAAAGATTCTGTAAAGCTTCCGGCAGATTTTAAGGAGATAGAAAATACTTTTGAACGGTATGAACCAGGAAGCAGCCGGTTCCTGAACCGTTTTCTGAAAGAGGCAGAATACAATTACCATATAGTCATGGATAAAGTTGTACACCGACCCGGCAAATCACCGCTGGAGCTGATCATGCCCGAAACTTTAGGAAGAGTATTACAGTTTGTAACAAGCCTGAGTTATACAGTACACCGGAACCTGAAAACAGAGCGGCTGAGGCAGATACTGGAGTTCCCGGTGCTCTTTCTGGGAGCAAAACCTTCGGATATCCCCTCCTTCTACCGCTTTATGAACTATGCGGATATGAAGCTGGGTACCTGGCATGTGCAGGGAGGAATGTACCGGATGGTCGGGGGAATAAAAAAGCTGGCAGAAGAGTTAGGAGTAAGATTCCTAACCTCCGCCACCGTAGAGAAGATCCTGGTACACAACCGGAAAGTAAGCGGTATCCGGATCAACGGACAGAGTTACCCGGCACGGTTGGTTATATCCGGCGCAGATTATCACCATACAGAATTACTTTTAAAAGAAGAATACCGTAACTATCCGGAAAGTTACTGGGAAAAGCGGGTAATGGCACCTTCAGCCATGCTTTTCTATATAGGATTTAACAAGAAACTGAAAAATGTTTCTCACCATACACTCTTTTTCGACACCAACTTTGAGCAGCATGCCTGGAAAATATACAACGATCCGGGATGGCCCTCACGCCCCCTCTTTTATGCAAGTTTTCCCTCTATCACCGATCCGGAGCTCGCACCCGAGGGGAAAGAGGTAGCCATTATCCTGATACCGGTAGCTTCAGGATTACGCGATAATGCACAGCTCAAAGAGTTCTACTTCCGGCAGATCCTTACCCGGATGGAACTGCTCACGGGATAAGAGTTGCACAATTCAGTACTCTTTTGGGAGAGCTACGGCCCACCAGACTTTATACGGGACTACCATGCCTACAAAGGCAATGCCTACGGGCTGTCCAATATATTGATGCAGACTGCTTTTTTAAAACCCAAGATAGAGAATCGGAGGGTACAGAACCTGTTCTATACAGGTCAGCTTACGGTACCCGGGCCGGGTATACCCCCCCCCGCGATCATCTCGGGAAAGATCGCAGCGGGGCTGGCAACCTCCTCTTTAAGAAATAAAAAACGATAGAAAGATATAGATATGGATGAGCTGTTTCGGGATGTATGCTTTAGAACAAGCCGGGTGGTGACAGATATGTACAGCACCTCCTTCTCCATCGGGGTACGTTGCCTGGGAGAGAATATACGGGAAGGAATTTACAGCATCTGCGGTTTTGTAAGGCTGGTAGATAAGGTGGTAGATACCTTTCACCACTGCAACAAAGCTAAATTGCTGGATGAATTGGAAGAAGAGTACTACCGGGCCCTGCGTGCAGGAATCAGTCTGAATCCGATCGTACACGCTTTTCAACACACAGTGCGCAAGTACCATATTGACGATGAGCTGGTACAGGCCTTCCTCAGGAGTATGCGGAGTGATCTTTACCGGAGCACATACAATGAAGTAGACTTTAAAGAGTACATTTACGGTTCTACCGAGGTAGTAGGGCTGATGTGCCTGAAAGTCTTTGTGGAAGGAGACCAGAAACGTTATACAGAACTAAAACCGTATGCCATGCGGCTGGGAGCAGCTTTCCAGAAAATCAACTTTCTGCGGGATATACGGCACGATGTGCAAAAGCTGAACCGGGTCTACTTTCCTTTGCTGGAGGTAAAAAGTTTTAATGATAATACGAAACAACAAATATTAGATGATATTTTTGAGGATTACCAGGAGGCCGAAAAATGGATCCGGCAACTTCCTCCCTTCTCCCGCTGGGGAGTCTATACAGCCTATCTCTATTACCGACGACTGACCCTGCTTATTGAACGCACACCAGCCGAGGTACTGATGCAAAAAAGAATACGGGTATCTAACAGAGAAAAGCTATGGCTTTTCGGACAAACCTACTTAAATGCAAAAATATATTGAAGAAGTGATCCTGGTCGATGAGCAGGATACGCCATTGGGAACAATAGAGAAACAGGAAGCCCACGAAAAGGGAGAACTGCACCGGGCTTTTTCAATCTTTTTGTTCGATTCCGTAGGACGGCTCCTGCTGCAACAACGCGCCTGGGGCAAGTATCACTCAGCCGGGCTCTGGACAAACAGTTGTTGCAGCCATCCTTCCCCCGGAGAAACAACAGCCGGGGCAGCCCAAAGAAGGCTCCTGTTCGAGATGGGACTGGAAACTCCATTAAAGCATCTCTTCACATTCCAATACAAAGTTCCTTTTGCAAGTGGGCTGTGTGAGCACGAAATTGACCATGTATGGGTAGGATGGTGTGACACACCTCCCTGTATTCATCCCGAAGAGGTGGCGGATTACTGTTACAAATATCCCGAAGAGATACGGCAGGAGCTCCGGCAACATCCCGAAAAATATACAGCCTGGCTCCGTATTGTGTTTGAGAAAGTAGTAGCCTCTATAGAAAAAAACTATAAAGAGAATAAAAGATGAAGATCGGAGTAATCGGTTCGGGCATCAGCGGACTGGTCGTCAGTATACGGCTGGCTGCCCGGGGTGCCAGCGTCACTGTATTTGAGAAGAACAAAGTACCCGGAGGAAAAATAGCTGAAATAAGAAACGAAGGTTTTCGTTTTGATACAGGTCCCTCCCTCTTTACCCTTCCTCAGTTAGCCCAGGAGCTCTTTACCCTCGCCGGAGAGCGGATGCAGGATTGGATTCCCTACAGGAGCCTTACCTCCAACTGCCTCTATTTTTCCCCGATGGCAGCCGGCTCAACTTTTACCAGGATAAAGAAGAACTCCTGAAAGACTTACAGGAGGGTGGTTTCGAAGCACCCTCCTCAGTATTTAAAAGACTCGAAGAGTCCCGGGAAATGTACCAGCTAGGAGCTCCGGTATTTCTTTTCAGCAATTTCCATAAGCTTTCTAACTTTAACGCACCGCCTTTCAAAAAGGTGGCCCTTAAACTCTATAAATTAGATTTTCTGCGAACCATGCACCAGGCCAACCGGAGCGCTTTCCGGGATGCCCGGCTGGTTCAGCTATTCGACCACTACGCCACCTACAACGGTTCAAGCCCCTACCGCTGTCCCGCAACCCTCAATATGATCGCCCATCTAGAAAACAATATAGGAGCCTGCTTTCCGGAGCAGGGCATGTATAGTATTGTAGATGCACTCTACAGACTGGCACTTAAGCTAAAAGTAGAATTCCGGTTAGATACACCCGTTAAAAAGATCAAAGTAGAAGAGAAAAGAGTAACAGGAGTCGTAACCAACCAGCGGGCGGAACCATTAGACTGCCTGGTATCAGCAGGAGATGTACGTTACACCATTAACCACTTGTTGGACAATTACCCCTACAAGCAGATTGTTAACCGGATGGAACCCTCCTCTTCCGCCCTCATCTTCTATTGGGGCATCAACCGTACCTTTCCCGAACTGGAATTACATAACATTCTCTTTTTCAGCAGATTACAAAAGCGAATTCAGACACCTGTTCCGGAAAAAATACTGGCAGATGATCTCACAGTCTACATCTTTATCAGTTCCAAAATAGTCAAAACAGATGCTCCGAAGGGATGTGAGAACTGGTTTGTAATGGTTAATGCACCGGCTGATTACGGACAGCAGTGGGAAGAGATGGTAGCACGGGCCAGCAGCCAGATCGTTGCTATCATCAACGAACGGCTCAGTACCGATATAGCGACCCATATTGTTACGGAGAGAATAGCTACCCCTGTAGATATTAAAAGAAATACCCTGAGTATGCAGGGAGCCCTGTATGGCAGTTCATCCAACTCCATGTTCTCTACTTTTCTACGCCATCCCAATCAGGCATTCGGAATTCCCAACCTCTTTTTTGTAGGAGGGACGGTACATCCCGGTGGCGGCATCCCGCTTTGCTTAGCCAGTGCAAAGATTGTAGACGAGGAGATCGCGAAATGCCTATGAACGAAAAGATACTTAAACTAACCGCAGAGAGAGATGCCGCTTAACTTTATCCGGTTTTACCTGGTAGGATTGGTACTCTTTTTCATTTCCGCTACCCGGGGATTGTTTGTCTGGCTTACACTGCTGTCCCTCCTATTGGTTATCGGGGTCATACTCTTTTATCACTGAAGCTGGAACTACCCTACCCTGGGATGGTTCTCCTTTATTATACTCTCCTCCTTCCTGATAGAGATGGCAGGAGTCAATACCGGCATTATATTCGGCAACTACCGGTACGGAGAGGGATTAGGACCTAAATTATACGGAACCCCGCTGATCATCGGGCTCAACTGGCTCTATCTCACTTACTCCACCCATGATATAGCCTCCCGTATTTTCCGCCATCCGGTAACAGTTATTGCAGCAGGCGCAGGGCTTATGGTGATATATGATATAGTGCTGGAACAGGTAGCACCGCTGATGCAAATGTGGTCTTTTGCCTCCATACAGCCTCCTTTAGCCAATTATATAGTATGGTTTCTACTGGCACTTGTATTCCATAAAGGATTTTATGTAGGGCACATTCCTACCGGTAACTATCCGGCCCGGATGCTCTTTTATATACAACTCCTTTTTTTATACTGATCCTGTTGTTTCACGCACTCTTACCCCTATGATCAGAGCCCATCATACTTTCCTAGGTAAACAGGTATGCAGCTTTTATGCCGGATACAAACTGAAGCAGGCTTTCCGGACCATTGAGATCCGGGGAGACCAGGCAGATCTCCGGTTACCGGTTTTACTACTTGCCAACCACTTCTCAAAATGGGACGGCTTTATCCAGTACCGGCTCAACCGGCTACTCTACCGACGGAAGTTCCATGTAATGATGCTGGAAGAGCAACTACGGAAACATCCTATCCTGCAAAAGGGAGGAGCTTTCTCTGTACGGAAAAACTCCCGGGAGAGTTTGGAGAGCTTGTACTACACGCTGGGACTGCTACGAAACCGGAACAACCTGGTGCTTCTTTTTCCACAAGGTAAGATAGAGACCCTCTATACGGAGCAGTATATCTTCCAGAGCGGGGTCAGTTATCTGTTAAAACGGCTGGAAAAACCGGTTCAACTGGTGCTCAATGCTAATCTGATCGACTTTTTCTCCTTCTATAAGCC
>JAJPZL010000032.1:457-6251 GCA_021204375.1 Bacteroides sp. | reverse complement strand
GTATTAGTTTAAGAATAAAATGAAAAAGGAAACAGTAAAGACCCTGACGATCCTGGGAGCAACCTTATTGCTTACCGGATGTAAACAAACTACGCAGATAAGGCAGGAAACTGAATATGCCACTCTCCGGATCAGCTCATCAAATCGTGAATTGGTACAAACTTACCCCGCTGCTATCCGCGGGCGGCAGGATATTGAGATCTACCCGCAGGTAGGAGGATTTATTTCTCAGGTAGCAGTAAAAGAGGGAGAAAAGGTGAAAAAAGGACAAACTCTTTTTATCATTGACCAGGTTCCATACAAAGCAGCGCTGCAAACGGTAGAGGCAAATGTGAAGGCAGCCAGAGCGGGAGTTTCTACCGCACAGCTTACCTATGATAGTAAAAAAGAACTTTTTGCCAGAAATGTGATCTCACAGTTTGAGCTCTCTACCGCAGAGAACAATCTGCTTACCGCCAAAGCGCAACTTTCACAGGCAGAAGCGCAGGAAACGAATGCACAGAATAACCTCTCTTATACAGTAGTAAAGAGCCCGGCTGACGGAATAGTAGGAACGATCCCTTACCGGGTAGGTGCGTTGGTAAGTTCAGGTTCGCCCCGGCCGCTCACTACCGTATCGGATAATGCGGAAATGTATGTCTATTTCTCCATGACAGAGAACCAGTTGCTCGCTCTGACCCGCCGGTATGGTTCGGTGGATGAGGCTCTGCGCTCTATGCCCGATATTCAGCTGAAGCTGAGCGACGGAACAACCTATACCCGGCCGGGACGCATTGAAACCATCAGTGGGATCATTGACCAGACTACCGGCAGTGTTTCGTTACGGGCTGTATTTCCCAACGAAGGACGTCTGCTGCACAGCGGGGACTCGGGAAATGTGGTGATCCCCTATAAAAGAGAAAATTGCATAGTGATCCCCCAGATCGCTACCATGGAGATACAGGATAAAACGTATGTATATAAAGTAGAGGATGAGATACCTCAACACACTATGATAGAGGTAACTCCGGTGAACAACGGACAGGAGTATATTGTAGAGGCAGGTCTCACCCGGGGAGATGTAATTGTCGCGGAGGGTGTAGGACTGATGCGACCGGGAGTATCTATTCAAACAAAACCGGCCACTCAAGAGTAAAATAGTGTGAAACTTAAATATTTTATTGACTGCCCTGTACTCTCGGCGGTGATCTCCATTGTGATCGTACTGGGGGGGTATCATCGGGCTGGCTACCCTGCCCATTGAACAATACCCCGATATTGCACCGCCTACTGTTATGGTCATGACCACTTATACAGGAGCAAGTGCCGAAACTTTGCAGAACAGTGTGATCGCTCCGCTGGAAGAGTCCATCAACGGGGTTGAGAACATGACTTATATGACCTCCTCGGTCACCAATACCGGGAGTGTAACCATCAATGCATATTTTAAGCAGGGTACCGACACGGATATGGCAGCGGTGAATGTACAGAACCGTGTATCCAAAGCAAGCGGATCGTTGCCTGCCGAAGTGACCAAAGTAGGTGTACAGACCATCAAGCGGCAAACCAGTATGCTGAAGATATTCTCCCTGTACAGCCCGGATGGCTCGTATGATAATAATTTCCTGGCAAACTACCTGAAGATTAACCTGCAACCGGAGATCATGCGTATTACCGGTATAGGTGAGCTGAGGGTAATGGAAAGTGACTATAGCATGCGTATCTGGATGAAGCCGGATGTGATGGCACAGTACGGACTGGTACCGGACGATATCACGGCTGTACTTAATGAGCAGAATATTGAGTCGGCCACCGGCGCATTCGGTAAAAATGCCGGGCAGACTTTTCAGTATACCATGAAATACCGGGGACGGCTGATACTACCGGAAGAGTTCGAAGAGATGGTGATCCGTGCACTGCCCGACGGAGAAGTGCTTTTGTTAAAGGATGTGGCTACTATAGAACTGGGGCAGCAGGTTTATGACTATGAAGGTATTACGAACGGTAAACCGGGAATATCCTGTATGGTATTCCAGACTGCCGGAAGTAATGCTACCGAAGTAATTAAAGAGATCGATGCGCTGCTGGAAGATGCCCGTAAAGATTTACCGGAAGGAATAGATATTATGGAGCTGATGAGTACCAATGACTTCCTGTACGCTTCTATCCATGAAGTAATTAAAACATTGATCGAAGCAATCATTCTGGTAATCCTCATTGTCTATATCTTCCTGCAGGATATCCGGTCTACCCTGATCCCTTCCATCAGTGTAATTGTATCGCTGGTAGGTACATTTGCCTTCCTGGCGATTGCCGGATTCAGTATAAACCTGCTTACGCTCTTTGCACTGGTACTTACCATCGGTACGGTGGTAGACGATGCCATTATTGTGGTAGAGGCGGTACAGGCAAGGTTTGATGTGGGATACCGCTCCTCTTATATGGCGGCGAATGATGCTATTAAAGGGATCAGTTCTGCCATTGTTACCTCTACGCTGGTATTCATGGCTGTATTCATTCCGGTATCGCTGATGGGTGGTACTTCGGGAACTTTCTATACACAGTTCGGTATCACCATGGCTGTAGCCGTAGGTATTTCGGCCATCAACGCATTGACACTGGCACCGGCTCTTTGTGCCCTTCTGCTGAAACCGTATGTGGATGAAGATGGAAAAGAGAAAGACAATTTTGCAGCCCGCTTCCGGAAAGCTTTTAATACTTCGTTCAACATCCTGGTACAACGCTACCAGCATGGAGCCTTTTTCTTTATCAAACGTCCGTAGCTGACCTGGTCTACCCTGGGGCTCTGCATAGTAGCATTGGTCGTATTAATGAACAATACCAAAACCGGCCTGGTACCGGACGAAGATATGGGAGTGGTATTTATCAACGTAAATACAGCTCCGGGTAGCTCCCTGAAACATACCGAGCATGTAATGCTGGAGGTTGAAGAGCGTATTAAAGATCTTCCCCAGTTTTTGCATTACTCGCGTGTAGCAGGTTACGGAATGATCGGCGGACAGGGTACTTCTTACGGTATGATCACCATGAAATTAAAACCCTGGGAGGAGCGTAAAAAGAAAGAGGACGATGTAAAAGCCGTCATTGCCGATATTTACCGGCGCACTGCCGATATCAAAGATGCGAGTGTTTTTGCCCTGGCTCCCCCGATGATCACCGGATATGGTACCGGTAACGGTTTTGATATGTATGTACAGGATAAGAAAGGAGGTGATTTCACAGTTTTCTATAATTATACCCAGCAATTTATAGCAGCCCTGAACCAGCGGCCTGAAATTGCGACAGCTTACTCCTCTTTCAGTATTAACAACCCGCAATGGCTGATAGATGTAGATGCAGTCCGGTGTAAACGGGCAGGTATCTCCCCGGCTGAGGTACTCTCTACCTTGTCGGGATATTACGGAGGGCAGTATGTATCTAACTTTAACCGTTTTTCGAAGATCTATTATGTAATGATACAGGCTGCTCCGGAGTATCGGCTCGACCCGGAATCGCTGGATAAGGTATTTGTACGGATCAATGGTGAGATGGCTCCTATCAGCCAGTTTGTGAAACTGACCCGGGTGTATGGTGCGGATGCGCTGAACCGTTTCAACATGTATAACTCCATTGCCATAAACGGGACTTCGGCTGATGGCTATAGTACAGGAGATGCGATCAACGCCATCCGGGAGGTAGCAGCTGAGGTATTACCGCAGGGATATGGATATGACTTTGCAGGTATCAGCCGCGAAGAAAGCCAGACCACCAACAATACGATCATTATCTTCGGTATCTGTACATTGCTGATCTACCTCATCCTGAGTGCGCTGTATGAGAGTTTCCTGATCCCGTTCGCAGTTATTCTTTCCGTACCCTGCGGACTAATGGGAAGTTTCCTTTTCGCCCAATTAATAGGACTGGAAAATAATATTTACCTGCAAACCGGCCTGATCATGTTGATCGGCCTGCTATCCAAAACAGCTATTCTCCTTACCAAATATGCCACCGAACGACGGGCCAGCGGTATGTCCCTGGCAGCAGCTGCCCTTGCCGCAGCCAAAGCCCGTCTGCGTCCGATCCTGATGACGGCCCTGACCATGATCTTTGGTCTGCTTCCGCTGGTATTCTCCACCGGAGTAGGTGCGAATGGTAACAGTTCGTTGGGAACAGGAGCTGTAGGAGGTATGCTGATCGGTACACTGGCACTCCTGTTCCTGGTACCATCCCTGTTTATTACCTTCCAGTACCTGCAGGAAAAATTAAGGCCGGTAGATATCAACTTTAACCCGGACTGGGCTATCCAGACAGAGTTGGAAGAAAACGAAAAACGTAAAAAAGAAGGAAAAAAATGAGAAAATAATGATACTATGCAGCCTGGTGTGTTTCACCAGCTGCGGGATCTATAAACCCTATCACCGTCCGGAAGTGGAAACGGATGATCTCTTCGGAGAGACTTACCAGGAGAAGGACACCACCTCATTAAGAGATCTGCAATGGCAGGAACTCTTTACGAACCCTTACCTGCAGGAGCTCATCTACAGGGGACTGGAGAATAATTATGATCTGCAAAGTGCACAGCTTACCATTCGTCAGGCAGAGGCTGCCCTGATGACAGTGCGCTTAGCCTTCCTGCCTTCCCTGCATCTGGCTCCGGAAGGCGCCCTGAGCAGTTTTGATGGCTCGGCAGCCACGAAAACTTATACCTTGCCGGTAGCTTCCAGCTGGGAGATCGATGTGTTCGGCCGTTTGCAAAATGCCAAAAAAGGGAGTAAAGCAGCTTATCTGCAAACAAAAGAGTATAAACAGGCAGTACGGACCGGGCTGATCTCAGCCATTACTAACTATTACTACACATTGCTGATGCTGGATATGCAGTATGAAATTACGGCTCATACGGCAGAAAGCTGGCGGGAAAGCCTGGAAACCATGCAGGCTATGAAAGAGGCGGGCATGACCACCGAGGCCGGAGTCAGGCAGATAGAGGGAACTTACTATGCCACAAAAGCCTCTTTGGAAGATATACGCCAACAGATCACAGAGGTGGAAAATGCTCTTTCCCTCCTCCTGATGGAGACTCCCCAGCCTGTTAAACGGGGCAGAATGGAAGAGCAGACCTTTCCGACAGAACTCAGCACGGGAATTCCTTTGCAACTGCTTGCCTGGCGTCCCGATGTACGAAGTGCGGAATACGCCCTGATGGAGGCTCATTATGTTACCAATGAAGCCCGTGCTTCGCTTTATCCTTCGTTGAAGCTGAGTGGAGTAGCCGGATGGACCAACAGTGCCGGAAGTTACATTGTAAACCCGGGTAAACTATTGCTCACAGCTGCCGGTTCGCTCACCCAGCCCCTCTTTAACAAAGGTATTCACAAATCCAAGGTTAAAATATCCCAGGCCCGCCAGCAGGATGCTGCACTGAACTTTCAGCAAACCTTGCTGAACGCCGGAGCTGAAGTCAATAACACCCTGGCGCAATACCAGGCAGCCCGCAATAAACAGGAGATCCGGGTAAAACAGATCGCAGCTATGGAACAGGCGCTGGAGAGTACTGAGCTACTGATGCGGCACGGTTCAACCACCTATCTTGAAATATTGACCGCCCGCCAGTCACTTCTTTCGGCGCAACTGGCCGGAATATCCGATCGGTACAGTGAGATACAAAGTATCATCAACCTCTACCGGGCCCTGGGTGGCGGACGCGAGATCGCAGAATATCCGGAAAAATAACTTTTCATTTTGTTGATCAGGTAATTCACCTGCAGAGCCCTCTTTCTCCCCCGGGAAAGAGGGCTCTTTTCTGTCGCCCGGGTAC
>JAJPZL010000032.1:0-447 GCA_021204375.1 Bacteroides sp. | reverse complement strand
TTTCTTTAATCAATAAGAATTGATTTCCTTTATACCGTTTTATATCGCATTAACTCAATAAATCAACTTAAACATAAAATTAGTCATGAAAATTACACACATCGAACATTTAGGGATTGCTGTGAAAAGCATTGAAGAAGCTCTTCCCTACTATGAGAATGTTTTAGGTCTTACATGCTATAATATCGAAACAATAGAAGATCAGAAAGTAAAAACCGCCTTCCTGAAGGTAGGCGATACAAAGATCGAACTCCTTGAAGCAACTTCTCCGGAGAGTACCATAGCTAAATTTATCGAGAACAGAGGTCCGGGCGTACACCATGTGGCATTTGCTGTGGCCGATGGTGTGGTAGGTGCACTGGCAGAAGCCGAAGAAAAAGGAGTCAGACTGATCGATAAAGCTCCCCGTAAAGGTGCGGAAGGACTCAATATCGCCTTTCTCCATCC
>JAJPZL010000196.1 GCA_021204375.1 Bacteroides sp. | reverse complement strand
TGAGAGTACAATGTTTTTTTAGGCAACCTGATATTAGCACTAATAATTTCTATAATTGCTTCTATAGCATGGATATTCCTCCTGTACATAGTTGCTAGCCAAACTTATGCCCGATATTACTTTTCGGCCGGAAGCCTCTCGATCCTCCTTATCGGAGTCATCATTTTTCAATCAATACCTTTTTGCTCTCCGGAATTATAAGCATCAAGAAAGAGGTACATAAAATAGAGAAGAAAGCTTCTGCTGTAGGGAATATTTCATCCGCTATCCCGTAGGAAGAGTTAAACAGTGCCCTGACAAAACTCCAGGAGTATTTGCAATTAGAAATACCGGTTACATCTTTGGGAGTAGCAGAGGTCTCCCTGGAAGGTTCTCTTTCATCCCTTTTCCGGATGATCCATAGCCGATTAAATAAACAGATCCTTCGAAAAGGGATTTAGCTGTCAGGAATTATAATCCTATGCTGCGCAGGTATCTACAGGGATGCGAAAAAGAAAGCAGGAAAAGCCTATTCTTCTTACAGATATCCTTATCCGGATTACGATTAAATATAATATATAAAAAACTGATACAATGAATAACCCTTTGATCATCGGGCTGGGAGGAACCGGAGGAAGAGTCCTGGCCGCATACCGAAAATTGATATTTGAAAAGTTTAAAGGATCTCTTCAACCGAAAGATATATGGATTGACTATCTCTATGTCGAATCCAGTGGGGTAGATCTGAGAATGGACGATCCTGCTCAATAGACAGTCATGGGCCAGAGTATAAAATTAGATGAAGACTCTGTTGTAGAGATCAAAGCGGCTAATCTGGCTGATTACGTAAACAATAAGAACCGGTACAAATATCTGGCACCCTGGCTCGGCAATCAGGAAGAGTAGAGTAATATTATCAATAATCCTAAGATCTCTTTCGGAGCAGCCGGACAAAAAAAGAAGGCTGGGAAGGTTACTCTTTGCCAACGGAGCCGAAAGTTTCAATAAAAAAGTAGGAATAAAGGTTCAGAAATTACAACTGAACCCGGTTAGCCAAAGTATAACCTTCCATGTCGTATGCGGACTGGCAGGAGGTACAGGAAGCGGAAGCATTGTAGATACGGTAGCACAGCTAAGAAAATGCTATCCGGATACCACTAATTTCACTATCATGCTTTATCTTTTATTGCCGGATGAGATCCCCAATCCTGCATGGGCTTCTACTGCCAACTATCAACCCAATGGCTATGCAGCTCTGACAGAACTCAACGCCATGGACTATCAATTGTTCCAGCCCTGGGATGTAGGAGAGCGCGAATATGAAGTGAGGCGACTGAAGCTTACCCTTCCGTTTTACTCCGCTTATCTGGTTACGGAACAGAATAACCAAAATGTAAAATTTGACGTACAAAAGGTCGTACCCGCCTCCACGGCAGAATTCATTTTCCAGAAAACGGTAGGACTTGGAGCCATCCATATTAACAACGATGGTGGAGTAACGGGGTTGACTGAAAGTCCGGAAGAGTTCTTTCACCGGGCTGAAAGTGGTGAAAATCCCAAATATGAAGATTATGGTTCACCACACAGCTTTAAATTTATGAGCTACGGTATCAAGCGATTGGCTATACCCGAACCGGAGATCAAAGAGTTCTTTGGATATTCTTTTTCCGGGCAGGCGATCAACCAATTGATATTTAACAACCTTTCCCGTGAAAGTGGGTATCTGGCCGAACGCATATCCGGTGATGAATATTCATTAGTTACTAACCGGGAGAACAAAACCCGCTGGGCTATTACCCGGGAACACCTGATGCTCTCCAAACCGATCCTGGAAGAATACAAAAAAGAGAACTGGCGTACTATATCCGATGAGTTCAACGTAGTAGACGATTTCCGGGTACAGATGTTGAATAATCCGGCAATCAAGCACAACGATAAGCTACAGGCTATTCACAACTGCACCAAACAATTCTTTGAAAAGAAATTCCGTCCCATCCGGGAAGAGGGACAAAATGGGGTTAAGAACTTCTATGAGAACAAAATGAAATATGGTTTGGAAGCAATAGCTAATCATACTGTAGAGACTATAGAAGCTGACCTGTTGAAGATGTGGAGAGAAGGTAGCAAATCGCTTTGCCAGCTTACAGGAATAGTAAGTACCCTCATTGACCATTTAACAGAAGAAAAAGACAACGTAGATAAATTACGTGCTTCGTACTCTTCTAACATTAAAGATGCAGAGCGTAAAATGGCAATACTCCAGGGAGAGTGGGAAGAACTGGGAATCCTTTCCAAATCTTTGTTCAAAAATAAACCGGACAGTATTGCCAATGAATATACGCAGAATGTCAGGCTAAAATTTGAATCCATGACCTGGGATTACGGATGCCTTTTCAGCAAAGAACTAATTACCGAAATCCTGAGCCGCCTTATCACGGTTAAAGCCAATATAGATAAGGCTAATGAGTAATTTATCAAAGCAGCAGAAATTATAGCGGCAGAGTGTGGAAGCCGGTGCAAAGAAGAGAACGAAGAACAACAAAGTCGTCAAGGACTGGTGATCAAGAATTACGATCCGGCTAAAGTACACTCTATCTGTTCAGGAGCTGTCATTCAAACCAGTGCAAACAATAAACGGGTAGCTACAGTACGGGCAGAGATCATGAACCTGCTAAGTAACGATAAAAAGAACTTCCGGGAAGTAGTCGATAAACTTAAAACAGGAAATATCCTCTCAGTAGCAGAAAGCTGTGGCCTGGCATTGGCAGAATCCTTCTTTACAGATGATCAGGATAATCAGGCTACCATTACCGGTTATGAAAAACTGATAGGGGTAAATATCATCCGGAAATTGCAGGATGAATTCAACAGCAATCCGGCCGGGCTTAAAAATAAATTATCCCGTCTGGTGAAATACGCCGCTGTAATGGCTAAGCACCATCCTTCGGAAATTAACGACGGACCTTCTATCCGGGAAAGTATGTTTGTGATCCTTCTCGACTATAAAGACGACGAAGCTTTCCTGAAAGAGGTAACCCGTACCATAGAGAGCCTCTCTCCGCAGGGAACCTGTAAAGTATCTACCGGAGGTAATCACAATGAGATCGTTGTGATCAATCTGGAATCAAACCTGACTCCCCGTTACCTGAAAAGCGTGGAAGTACTTCGTAACAGTTACGATCGCCTTATGGGTTCAGCACAAGATAAAGTAGCCCGCTTCGAAACACAACTGGAAGATTACGAATCGCTTCCTTCATTATACAAACCGACTGACGAAGAGCTACAGCGACAAAAAGAAGAGATGCAAAAAAGCAATCCCGAACTTACTGATGGCTCGTGGTATGAATATTCTTCAGGAATACGAAGAACCCGAAACAGGTCTTACCAAACTTGCGGTTATCTCTACCGATGAGTATGGAAGTATCGATTACGATAATATCACTGTCCTGGGCAAAAACATTGAGTTATGCATTGAAAAACTGGACGAAAACGCCTGTACTTTACTCAGTAACAAGGTAACCGAATCGCTCCGCCGAGAATACCGCCATATAGAGAAACAGACTACGCTGAAGCAGGCAATGGCCGAAAAAGTAAAAAGTATTACTGCCGCACACAATAACAGCATCAGCGACCCGGTAGTACGAGCCTTTAACGAAGCCTTCAAAGTTGCACGGGAAATTATTGATAAAATTAATGCATAAAAAAGTAAGATATGACAAGAGCTGGAAAATGTATCAATGTAAGACCATGTACAATGGTCGGAAAGACTCAGTATATAGAAGATGATGATGTGGATTTTAAGTGTCAGGAATGTGACGAAGAGCTGGAAGAAGTGGATGAAAATTTCCAGACAAGCTCTGCCTCTGCTACTTCCGGAACAGGAGGGAATGGAAATAAGAAATTGCTGTTAATCATAGGAACTGTTGTTGTTTTAGGAGCAGCAGGAGCAGGAATTTATTTCAGTATGAATAAAGAGAAAATAGCAGAACCGGAAGTGAAGACAACAGAAACAGGAGTTGTTTCAAACCCCGTATCAGTTCCGGATCCAACACTTATCTCTACAGAAGAAGAGCCTGGGGAGGAAAAAGAGGATGAAAAAATCTCTACTCCCTCTTCCAACGAACTAAATCTTGGTTATGCCATCTGGAAAGGAGAGACCAAAGGCGGCAAACCTCACGCAGTGAACGGACGAATGGAATTTACTAAAAGGTACCGTATTGACCCATGCGATGATAAGGAGCGTTATGCAGAAGCAGGTGACTACATTATTGGTGAGTATGAGGACGGAAAGCTTATTCAGGGAAGATGGTACAAGAAATCCGGAGATATAAAAGCAATAATGATAGGTAAATAGAAATTTCACCTATGAAAAATGTCTGTAGAGTCTCACTATCGTTATGGATATGCTGTCTATATGCAGAAGCATCCGACCCGGTATATACCAGCGAGAAACTCAGGAGTATAGGAAATATACTGGCTATTACCCAGGAATTACTTACTCCTGAAAGCCGTACAGACTATTCATATAACTCTTACAAGTATGTAGTAGAGACAGGGGTTACAGGAGAGGTTTTATATATAGGGATCCCTCTTTTTCCTGATTCGCAAAAGGAGGGAAACCTGAGGGAACTGTTCAATTTCACTGAACGCTATCTCCTGGAACTCCTCCTGTTGGAAAGCAAACAGGAGGTCAGTAAAAAGATGGAAGAAGATCAGACCTTTTTTAACAGAGGGAACCTAACTTCCATTGCTTTACTGACAGATTCCCTATCTATTAAACTAAGCAACCCCGATATATACCGTCAGCAGATAGAGTGGAAAAAAGAAGAACTTGTTGTTTTCTCTTTCTCTTTTCCGGCCCGGTATGAACTTATATCAGGAATGAATAAAATAGAACAGGAAGATAAATTTTCCGAAAAGCTAAAGAGGTGCTCCTGGTTACCTTGTTCCTTTCCCGTTACTGATATAGAACAACTTTCAGAGACTCCTCAAAAAGAGTACTATATCCGTAAAGGGAATAGCTACCAGATCCCCGCCTTTAGCCCGGATCTCTATTATAAAAAGGAAGATGACCATTTCCATTTACTGAATGACCTGGAACAACATCCGGCAGAAACCTTGGCAAATACCATGTTAAGTACAGAGGCTAAAGGAGATTACTCACTGGAAATTCAACAGATAAAATACGGAAATGAGCAAGAACGTTACTCCCTGCCTCTAAAACAATGGATCACTTATAATATACAATCCGGATGTGAGCTTTATTTTGGACTGGAGACTCTCTCAACAGAAGAGTTAAGTGCCACAGTGATCGCAGAAAACTGCTTGCTGGGTTATAGCCACTTACTCCATTTTCGTATCAGTTACCCGATGCTGGTAACAGTGGTAGGGAATATACCGGCTGTTTTACACACCTACATTCCCATACATAATATATCAGACCTTTTCTATGAAAATAAAGATAAGTTCAGAACCACTTTAAAAGAACGCATAAAACAATGAAACAACTCATTACACTCTGTATTATAATCGCTCAATTAAGTCCTCTGTTCGCCTCAATGAATCAGGAAGATCCTAAAGAGACGATCAATAAGATCAAAAAGAGTAAAATTATATCTACGCAGAAGCAACCCTTCCGGATGAGGCAGAGGCCATAGAACTGGCTTACGAGTTGCTCATCAATAATATTGACGAATTGGTGGCCGGAGAGAAAAAACTAAGGGATGCGGAGAATCTGGTACTGACAGATGTTTCCAAACAATACGAAACGGTTAATCTGAACCGGGGAAATATGGCTCGTGTATTTGTATATATAAAGAAGAGCGATATTATTCCGGTATATAATGCGGATAACATGATTATTCTGGAGACAGAACCTCAGGAACAGCAACCCCAGGAAAATACTTTTGTAACAGAAGTTATTCCAATCTCCGCTCCGGTTCAGGAAGAGCATACAGAAGAAAAACAGATTATACCGGTGATCGAAAACAAAACACTTCAGGAGATCCTGATTCTTACTACCTTCAAAGAGATACAACCCTACTTTACCCGGCTAAAAAATGAAGGAAAAATAACTTTCGGCAAATATTCCGAAATGACCTCTCCCGAAAGTTGCTACCTGCTTGTTTATGACAAAGAAGAAAAAATAGTAGCCATTCTTGATAAAGGAGGGAATATACGTACCAACTTACGTACAGGGGCTCCTGACGGCACTCACAATTACAAAGGATGCGGAGCCTTCTGGTTTCGGGTAGATGAATAATAATTCCAGATATATTATAGATAAAGCAATGAAAAAACAGATCATAGTATTAAGCATATTAC
>JAJPZL010000085.1:1286-6342 GCA_021204375.1 Bacteroides sp. | reverse complement strand
ACCTGGCAGGACGGAAGTATAACTAAATATTACGATAAGTTCATTATACTTACTCAGGAAGATAAAATATACTGGCCTCATCAAGGAAATATAGAAGTTATACCCAACTATGTAAAATTGAATAAAGAAGAAAAACTATCCGATCTGAATCAGAAAAGAGTGATTTCAGTCGGCAGGGTTTCTTATGAAAAAGGATTTGATAGCCTGTTCTCTGCCTGGCAACAGGTCAATAAATACTATCCACAATGGGAACTTGATCTTATCGGAGGAGAAGTTTCCCGGGAAACCCGCCAGGAACTAAAAGATCAGATAACCTCCCTAGGACTGGAAAAAAGTGTCCGGTTATATCCCGCCACTAACCAGATAGGAGATGAATACCTGAAGAGTTCCCTCTATGTGCTGAGTTCGCGCTGCGAGGGCTTACCACTAGTACTAATCGAAGCCATGTCGTTCGGTCTTCCCGCAGTCTCTTTTGCCTGTAAATGTAGCCCCAAAGATATAATAACCGATCAATGGGATGGCATTTTAGTACCTGACGGTCATATAGATAAACTGGCAGAAGGTATCATGCAGTTATTAAAGGACCCCGATAAACTCGCTGTATACGGCCGTAATGCCTTTGAAAAATCGAAGCAGTTCAACGAAGAGAATATCATGAAAAGATGGAAACATCTTTTTGAAAGCCTGAAGGCAGAAAAGGATCAATCCCATAAATCTGTACGGTGATGAAAGAGACAGACCTGGCTGCTGTAGTAGTGTTGTATCATCCTCCTCTCGGAGAGTTGAGAAAGAATATCTTATCTTGCATAGATGAGGTAGAGATTCTGGTACTGACCGATAACTCCGAAACGATGAACCCGGAGATAGCAGAGCTGGCAGAAAAATGGGAAAAAATGGTTTATATATCCATGCAGGGTAACCAGGGAATTGCCAAAGCATTGAACCGGGGAATAAATTATTGCCTGGAAAAAGGATTTTCCTGGATACTGACCATGGATCAGGATAGCCGGTTCCTCACCTCCCTGAAGGGTTATAAAGAGTATATCTCCAACCAGGATAGCCGGAATATCGCTATTTTATGTCCCACCTACTCAATAGAGGGAGAAAGCCAACCGACTCCCGCTACAGCACCTTATCCGTTAAGGAAAGTCATCCAATCCGGCAACCTTATTCAGGGAGAAGTATTCCGGAAGTTAGGCGGATACCAGGAGAAATATTTTATAGATTATATAGATTACGAATATTGTATGCGTAGCAGAAAAAACTGGATTACCATATACTATGCATTCCGGAAGTAGTACTCCTCCACCAGCCGGGAACTTACAGTACCCGTAAAATACTGGGTATTAACGTTCATTACTCCGGACAATCCACTGTAAGATATTATTACAGATTCCGGAACGGTCTGGATTATATCTGGTCTCATAAAGACTGGAAACAACTACCTGTACTGGCCAAAGGATTGGCCAAAGCACTGTTGCTGGAAGAGAATAAAAAAGAGAAACTATCCGAAATAGCCTGTGGAACCTGGGATTATCTGCTTAAACGTTGGGGTATCCGTAAAAGAAATTGTAAACCATGAAAAAGAGAACGATCGTCATATCTGCTGTAAACCTTACCTCAGGAGGCCCTTTTACCATCCTGAAAGATTGTCTCCGGAGTTTATCAGAGAGTCACTTATCGCAGGAGTATCAGATCATAGTACTGGTTCACTCCCGCAAGAAGTTACCCGACTATAAAAACTTAATATTCATAGAATATCCGGCCTCTAAAAAACGCTGGATATACCGTCTTTATTACGAATACATGCACTTTAAAAAAGTATCTCGCACTATAAAACCGTGGCTATGGCTCTCACTGCACGATATTATCCCCAATGTAATAGCAAAGAGACAGGCTGTTTATATGCACAACCCCACCCCTTTTAACCGATTGCATATAAAAGACCTGCTCCATAACCCGATCTATTTTCTTTTTACCCTTTTCTATAAATATCTCTATAAGATCAACATCCGGCGTAACAACTACCTGATCGTACAACAGGACTGGCTCAGAAAGTCGTTCTCCCGTATCTTCAGGATCCATCCGGAAAAGATCATAGTGGCTTACCCCTACATTTCTGATAACTTTTTACCAGGAACAGAAACGACCGGTAAAACTCCCGGTACAAACTATCAGTTTATCTATCCGGCTTTTCCCCGGCCTTTTAAAAACTTCGAGGTTATTTGCCAGGCAGCCGCCCTGCTGGAAAAAAGGAGTATCCGGTTTTGAAGTGATCCTTACTATTGACGGCAGCGAGAATAACTATTCAAATAACCTCCGGAAAGAGTACGGAGGCTACAAGAGTCTTATATTTGCCGGACTACTTTCTCCGGATAAGATCCGGGAACTCTATGCCTCATCCGATTGTCTATTATTTCCTTCGCGGTTAGAAACCTGGAGATTACCCATCACAGAGTATGCTCCTTACCGGAAACCCATCCTGACAGCAGATCGGCCCTATGCGCACGAAACCACCGCAGGCACCTCCCTTACCGGATACTTTAACCCCGATAACGCCCGGGAACTGGCCGGTAAAATGGAAAAGCTGATAAAAGGAGATGAGTCCGGATTAAAAACCATTCCCTTTGTCAAACCCGAAGCACCTTTTACGCAAAACTGGGAAGAGTTATTCCATTTACTATTGAAATAGACCGGAACTATGAGCAGAGAATATCATGCCATAAAAAACCACTACAGGCTTTCCCAGAAACTCCAATTAGCCTGGTGGTTGCTAAGAACCAAGCTAATTGCTCCCAAAGCACGGCTGATCCGCTTTCCCTGCGACCTACGGGGACTGGAGTATATGGATCTGGGTGAGCGGCTTACTACAGGTGTGAATTGCCGTTTCGAAGCATTCCCGCTGGAGAAGCGGAAAATCCTTTTTTCGGCAGGGATATACAGGTGAACGACAATGTACATATCGGTGCCATGGAGTCAGTCCGGATAGGAGACAATGTACTGATGGCCGGAAAGATCTATATCTCCGACAATAGCCACGGCTCCTATAAATCCCCGGATGAAGCAAGCAGCCCCCTGATACCTCCTGCCCGGCGGTCTTACTTTATCAAACCGGTAACTATTGAACAAAATGTATAGATCGGAGAGGGAGTAGTTATTATGCCGGGAGTATCTATTGGAGCAGGTTCGGTGATCGGTGCTAATTCAGTAGTAACCCGTAGTATACCCGCTGCCTCCATAGTAGCAGGTAATCCTGCACGGGTTATAAAAACATATGACCCTCTTACCCAAAGGCGGGAACCCTCCCCAACAAACATTCAAAAAGTCGAATTAATCACCCCAGATATATGATCTCCATTATTATTGTAGAATACCATTCACTGGAAGATATTAAAAGCTGTATTGCCTCCATTCGTCACAGCGGAATTTCCGAAAAGGAGATAGAGATCATCCTTTCTTCCAACTCCTGTTATCCGCCCGAAAAAAGAGAAGTTCTTCTCCGGGAGTATACCGGAGCAACTTAGCAGTTCAATCGTTGCAACGGCGGATTTGCCTATGCTATGAATGAAGGCTTAAAAATAGCCAGGGGAGATTTCCTCATCATTATGAATCCGGATACCAGGATCCTGCTCGGCTTCCGGGAAATGACCTACTTCCTGGGCGTGCATCCCGAAATAGGGGCTATAGGCCCCCAACTGATAGATAAAGAGGGGAATATTCAGGATTCCTGCCGAAACTATATTACTCTGCCTCGTTTCCTGATCCGGAACCTGAAAAAGATCTTTTTTCGGCAGGAACTTATCCACGAGAAAGGAATAGACTACAGGGAGGTACAAACATCCGACTGGATCATCGGAGCTTTTATTATGGTAAAAAGAGAAGTATATCTCCGGACACAGGGATTGGACACAGGCTACTTCCTTTACTGTGAAGATATGGACTGGCGTACTCGTATACGGGTTCAGGGTTACGAAGTAGTTTACTTCCCATCCATGAAAGTAGAGTATACAGGAAGCCGGGCAGCCCGCTCCTCCCTGAAATATACCCGCATCTTCCTGAAAAGCCTGATACGTTACTGGAACCGCTTCGGGTATTTCATTATCCGTCCCAAACGTCGTAAATTAATCTACAAATATACCCCATGAATATTCTGATAACCGGTATTCACGGCTTTATAGGCAGCCACTTACTTACAGCCCTCCGGGAAGATCACCACATATACGGAGTGGATATTGTATACCCGGAAAAGGAGAGATTGAAATGTACTTACGGGTGGGATATTTGCTTCTGCTCCCTGGCAGATAACCATCTTCCGGAGTTTGATGCTATCATCCACCTGGCAGGTAAGGCACACGATACCCGTAACCGCTCTTCCGCAGCATCTTATTTTGATATCAATACCGGACTTACCCGGGAGATCTTTGATTTCTTTCTACGCTCCACCGCTAAAAAGTTCATCTTTTTCAGCTCTGTAAAAGCAGCTGCCGACAGTGTACCGGGAGAGATATTGACCGAAGATATTATACCCTGCCCCAAAGGACCTTACGGAGAGAGTAAAATAAAGCTGAAGAGTACATTCAGCAGAGTGCCCGGCAATGTACATTTTGCTCTTCAGGAGAAAAACAGGTCTATATCCTGCGTCCTCCCATGATCCACGGCCCGGGAAATAAGGGTAACCTGAATCTACTTTATCAGATCGTTAAAAAAGGAGTACCCTGGCCCCTGGGAGCCTTTCAGAATCACCGCTCTTTTACATCTATTGATAATGTCACCTGGATCATTAAGGAGTTATTGAAAAAGGAGATCCCTTCGGGTATATACCATCTGGCGGATGACGATCCCCTTTCTACCAACGAATTGATAGAGACCATGTGTGAGGGAATGGGAAAGAGAAGCCGGATCTGGAAGCTACCCAGACCTTTAATGAAAGGAGCAGCTACCGCAGGTTCGCTGCTGCATCTTCCGCTGAACCGGGAACGACTTACCAAGCTGACCGAAAATTATGTAGTATCCAACGAAAAGATCAAAAAAGCATTGGGGACCGGACGCTTACCGG
>JAJPZL010000085.1:0-1276 GCA_021204375.1 Bacteroides sp. | reverse complement strand
AGAGAAGTTAAAACCTTATCTATAAAGAACCGGTTATAAAACTCTTTTGTATGAACTCCTTTATATCTTATCTACTTCTTCTGGCCTTGTTTTTCGCAGTAGAGCTTCTCTACTTCCGGATAGCAACCTATTTTAATATCATCGATAAGCCCAATAACCGGAGTTCGTACACCTATATCACTCTTCGGGGAGGAGGAGTTATCTTCTATTTCGGAGCCCTGACCTGGTTCCTGCTGAATCATTTTGAATATACCTGGTTTATTATCGGATTAAGCCTGATAAGCCTGGTAAGTTTTGTGGATGATATAAAGAGCATCTCAGCGCAGGCAAGACTTCTAATACATTTTATCAGTATGCTGTTCCTTTTTTATCAGTGGGATCTCTTCTCTCTCCTGGTGGCTCCTACCAGTAGCCCTGATCCTATGTATAGCTATCCTGAATGCTTATAATTTTATGGATGGTATCAATGGAATGACAGGAGGATATTCTTTGGTCGTACTTTTATCACTCATCTATATTAATCACTCTCTGGTTCACTTTATTGAACCATCTTTTCTCTATACGATCACTCTGGCGGTAATAGTCTTTAATTTCTTCAATTTCCGGAAAAGAGCTCGCTGCTTTGCCGGAGATGTAGGCTCGATCAGTATCGCCTTTATTATTATATTCCTGATCGGCAAGCTGATCCTTGTAACGGGAGATCTCAGCTGGGTCATTCTGTTAGTTGTGTATGGGATAGATGCCTCGTTGACTATTATTCACCGGCTTTTATTACGGGAGAATATCAGCCAGCCACACCGTAAACACATGTATCAGTTAATGGCAAATGAATTAAAGATACCCCATTACCAGGTAGCGCTTATCTATATGGGCACCCAGGCTCTCTTTACAGGTGCCTATCTGCTTTTCCGCAGCCATCCTTATATCTTTCTGATCTTTACTATCCTTACTCTTACCCGGATCTATATTGCATTTATGAATAAATATTTTTATCTGCACAGCCGGAAACACCTCCCTTTGAAAAAAAAGGATTGGTATAGCAATCCCTGTAATTCATAAAAGACAAAAAGGAAAAGTTGTTTTTCCTCTTATAAATTACAAAGTTACTACATAATTAACGCACCCTTATTAATACCCTGTTTATTAAATTATTAAATGCGTTAACGGCTTCTCTTTTTATTAACGCATTTATCCTGTTAACGCACTTCCTTCTCAGGAAAAAACAATCATGATCTATCTGCTAACAGGTAGATTGATAGAAAAACAGATTTATTAT
>JAJPZL010000334.1 GCA_021204375.1 Bacteroides sp. | reverse complement strand
CTCCGACTTCAAATCCAGAATTTATAATAGGACATTATGCGGATAATCATTTTCCGGAAATCGACCGCTGTATTAAAAATTCTCGGTGATTTGGGAGGATACTGGAAATTGTGGCTACTCTTTTTAGTAGTACCCACCTGCATCCGGGATCTGATACACGATTCTGTCTCTTATTACCGATACAGGATCTTCGGAAAAAAGCGTTCGTTGCTTATACCACCCAAAGAACTGAAGAATAAGTACATAGACTAGAAATTAACAGAAAGGGATTTTTCCTTTTTAATTGTTTACAGCTTTGATTTAAAAACTATCGCAGATGGTTCTTTAAGTTACAGATCCTCTGCCCCCTATTTAATAAAGAATAGAAAACAGATATACAGCTATGAATAGAGAACAAATTGCTATCTTTCTGGTCACCTTACTACTGATAACAGGATGTAAAGGGAAAAACAATAGCAGGCAACTACTCAGTAAAACAACCGGATGGACTATCCGTTAGAGGTAGTGCAACCCCAGAACATTACCCTTCAATCTGTTTATCCGGCCATCATCCGGGGCGAAGAGGATATTGATATACAACCGCGCATTGACGGATTTATTGAGGCCATCTATGTTGACGAAGGATCTATGGTAAAAAAAGGGCAGGTACTCTTCAAAATCAATTCTCCTCAATCCGAGCAGAACCTGATTACTGCCCAGGCATCCGTAACCAGTGCCCAGGCCTCTCTGAACACAGCCCTTCTGGATGTGGAACGGATGCGTCCCCTCGCAGAGAAAAATATCATCAGTAATGTACAGTTAGAGACCTATGAGAACGCTTATGCCTCTGCGCAGGCCACTCTCCAGCAAGCTGAAGCCTCTGTAGCCAACGCCAGTGCTACACTTAGCTGGACCCAGGTTACCAGTCCGGTAGATGGCATCGTAGGTTCTATTCCTTACAGGCAGGGAAGCCTGGTAAGCAGTGCCAATACACTAACGACGGTTGCCAATACCCGAAATGTATTTGCTTACTTCTCCCTGAACGAAAAAGAGTTGCTCGATATTCTGAAAGAGAGAAAGAATACAGCCTCTTCCGGAGCTTCCGCCATGCCTCCGGTAAACCTGATCCTGGCAGACGGTTCTGCTTATCCGTAATAGGGACAGGTAGAGACCATATCCGGGGTAGTCAATACCACTACCGGTTCTGTAAACCTCAGAGCAGAATTTGTTAACCCGAACTACCTGTTACGCAGTGGGACAAGCGGTAAAATTGTGATCCCCTGTATAGTACCCGATGCATTCCTCATCCCCCAGAAAGCCACCTTTGCCCAACAGGACAAAATATTAATATATAAAGTACAGGGAGATTCAGTCGTATAGAAGATCATTACGGCAGAATCCACTCCCGACGGCCAGAATTATGCAGTGACCTCAGGCCTCCAGCAAGGAGATACCATTGTCACAGACGGTATAGCCACCCTGAGTAACGGGAAAAAATCAATGTAACTCCTTAAATACGGACAGGTATGCTTAAAACTTTTATTCAGCGGCCCGTATTATCCACCGTAATATCCATTATTATTGTGGTTTTGGGTATTATCGGATTAATGACACTCCCGGTAGAACAGTATCCGGATATTGCCCCCCTACCGTACGGGTATCAGCCACCTATAGTGGAGCCAATGCAGAAGTAGTACTGAACAGCGTAGTAGTACCGCTGGAAGAGGCTATTAACGGAGTAGAAGGAATGACTTACATCACCTCTACCGCCAGTGATAACGGCCAGGCCAGTATTACTATCTACTTTGAACAGGGAACCGACCCCGACCTGGCTGCCGTGAATGTACAGAACTTAGTTTCACAGTCATCGGCCCTCCTGCCCCAGGAAGTGATCCAAACCGGAGTGACCGTACGAAAGAGCCAGAACAGTACCCTGCTGATGCTCTTTTTATACTCCGATAACCCGGAGTACAACGGCCGGTTTATCCAGAACTATGCCAATATCAATGTCATTCCCCAGATACAACGCATATCCGGCGTAGGAGAAGCCACGGTATACGGAGCACAGACCTACTCCATGCGAATCTGGCTCAAACCAGATGTAATGGCCTCTTACGGAATTGATCCCACCGAGATAACAGCCGCCCTGACAGATCAGAACATTGATGCTGCTCCCGGAGAGTTGGGAGATAACAGTAACCAGACCTTCCAGTATACCCTGAAATATGCAGGACGCCTGGATTCCCCGGAAGAATTTTCCAACATCATTATCCGGTCCCAGAACGGACAGATCCTTCGCCTCAGAGATATTGCAGAAGTAGAACTGAGATCGCTCAACTACTCAGTACTCTCCCGGCTGGGCAACAACGAAGCAGTCGTAGTATCCATCAGCTAGACCTCCGGATCCAACGCCCAGGAGGTGATCAAAAATGTCAAAGTACAGTTGGAAGAGGCCGCGCGTACCTTTCCTTCCGGTATCCATTATACCTATATGATCGATGCCAGTGAATTCCTGGGAGCCTCTATTAACAAAGTACTCCATACCCTGGTAGAAGCCTTTATCCTGGTATTCATTGTGATATTCATCTTTCTCCAGAATATCCGTTCCACCATTATTCCGGCCATAGCCGTACCGGTAGCCATTGTAGGAACTTTCTTTTTCCTGGAGATATTAGGTTTCTCCATAAACCTGCTCACCCTTTTTGCGATGGTTCTGGCCATTGGGATTGTGGTAGACGACGCCATTGTAGTAGTAGAGGCCGTTCATGCAGAGCTGGATGCCGGGGAAAAAGATCCAAAGGAGGCAGCCATAAACGCTATGGAAAAGATCGCTCCGGCCATTATTTCCATCACCCTAGTGATGGCAGCCGTATTTATTCCGATAAGTTTTATCGGAGGAACTTCCGGGGTCTTTTATAAACAGTTCGGCCTTACCATGGTCATTGCCATTATGATCTCTGCCATCAACGCCTTGACCCTGAGCCCGGCCCTCTGCGCCCTCTTCCTCAAACCCCATGCAGAAGGTGAAGAGCACAAAGGATTTATGAAACGTTTCCATTTCTACTTTAACCTGGATTTTGATGCCACCAAACGGAAATACGAATCAACCCTGCGCTTTATGGGAAAAAAGGACACCGATGGATTACCCTGCTACTGGTCGTAGCATTCGGGATTACCCTGTTCTTCCTGATGCGTACCGTACCCGCAGGTTTTATTCTCCAGGAAGATAGTGGGAGTGCCATGGGAATGATCACCCTTCCTCCAGGCTCCTCCCTGGAACGTACCGATTCAGTGGTACAACAAGTTACCCGGATTACCGAGCAGATACCCGATGTACAGGTAGTATCCAATATAACAGGGGTGAATTTTATCGCCGGAGTAGATAGCTCCTACGGTACAGTTATTGTCAAAATGGTACCCTGGGGCGACCGGGATGTCACCATTAATGAAGTAGTAGCCCGACTTACCCAGGAGACAAGCCATATCAATAACGCTACTTTCCTCTTTTTTGCCTCTCCTACCCTATAGGGTTTCGGGCTCAGTAGCGGGATCACTTCCAACTTCAGGATCGTACCGGAGGAGATATCAATAAGTTCTACCAGATAGCCGAACAATTCTTAGGCAACCTCAATAGTCTGCAGGATGTATTGGTCGCACAAACCACCTTCAACCCCAACTTCCCGCAAAAACTGGTTCAGGCAGATGTAGCAAAGATCAAAGAAGCAGGTATCACCCTCAGTACAGTCATGTCTACCCTGCAGGTCTACATCGGAAGTATGTATATATCCAACTTCAATCTATACGGAAAACAATTCCGTGTGATGATACAGGCAGCTCCCCAATACCGTACCAAAGTAGAAGACCTTAATGGAATCTATGTACAGACCGGCAGCGGAGAGATGGCACCCATTACAGAATTTATCTCGGTAACAGACATTACCGGCCCCCAATCCATCAGCCGTTTCAACCTCTACACCTCCATGGATGTAACGGTTATTCCGGCACCCGGCACCAGTACGGGCGACCTGATCAAAACTATACAAGAGATGGCAGCCAGCGATCTGCCGGACGGATATAGCTATGAATTCTTCGGTATCTCCCGGGAGGAGGTAGCCAGTGGAGGCCAGACCACTCTTATTTTTCTTCTCTGCCTTATCTTTATCTACCTGCTGTTATCGGCACTTTACGAAAGTTATATCCTGCCTCTGTCCGTCCTCTTCTCCCTCCCCATCGGGCTGGCAGGACTTTATCTGTTCGTATTTATAGCCATGATGGCAGGAACAGGAATTGTGAACAATACATACGTACAGATCTCGCTGATCATGCTTATCGGGTTGTTATCCAAGAACGCCATCCTGATCGTAGAATACGCCATACAACGACACCAACAGGGGATGGGAGTAGTAGAGGCTGCTATTGAAGGCGCCCTGGCCCGTCTGCGACCAATCCTGATGATCTCTTTCGCCTTTATCTTCGGACTAATGCCCCTGGCCTTCTCCAGCGGAACCGGGGCGGTAGGGAATAAATCCATCGGGATAAGTGCTATCGGAGGAATGCTTGTAGGGACCCTGTTCGGTATCCTGGTTATTCCCTCTCTATATATAATATTCCAAACCCTACAGAACCGGTTCAGCAAATCAGGAAAGGAGGAGAACAGTCATGAAACTCAACAGGCATAAAATTATGAGATACTTTCCCTACTTATACAAAAGTTTAGGTGCAGTATGGTTGGTACTGACCCTTCACTACTGCGGATTAACCAACCGGTATCAATCTCCAGCCGCAGATACCTACGGCCTTTACCGGGGAGACGATCCTTATCAGGAAGATACCACTACGATCGCACATATTCCCTGGAGAGCCTATTTCAGCGATCCCCTGTTACGACTGCTTATTGACAAAGGTATCTATAACAATTACGACATGGGGATTGCCTACGCCCGCATACAGCAGGCAGAAGCAAACCTGAGTATAGCAAGAGGGGCCTGGTCCCCCAATGTAGGAGTGTCGGCAAGCATTACCCACGATCGTACCAGCAACGGCGAACAGGGCAGAGATGTATTAGGCTATCATACCAACCAGTACTCTTTGGGAGTAGCAGCTACCTGGGAAGCAGATATATGGGGAAAGATAGCCGCCACCTCCCGGGCACAATACGCACAATTACTGAACAGCTACGCCTATCGTAACCTGGTGCAGACCTCATTGATCGCCAATATTGCCACCGGCTACTACACCCTGCTGGCATTAGACGAGCAGCTAAAGATCACTTTAGAGACTATTGTGCTCCTGAAAGAGAGCAGCGAAACCATGGAGGCCCTGAAAGATGCCGGTATGCTGACCGGAGCCGCCGTAGAGCAGAGCAACGCTTTGTTATACAGTACCGAAGTGACCGTGCCCGATCTTCTTACCCAGATACAGCAGACGGAGAATTCCTTGTGCCAGCTCGTGGGTCGTAAACCGGGTCCCATTATACGAGGTAATTTACGGAACCAGGTGGTACAACCCCAACTGGCACACGGAGTTCCGATGCAGATGCTGGCCCGTCGCCCCGATGTCAGGCAGGCAGAACTGGCCTTTCGGAGTAGTTTCGAATCGGTACAGGCCGTCCGTGCTGCTTTCTACCCCTCTATCACCCTTAACTCGGGAACGATAGCAGGATATGCCTCTACTACCTTATCACACTTCTTTAAACCGGAAAACATAATAGCCAATATTCTGGGAGGAGCCGTACAACCCCTTTTCGCCCAACGCCAGCTGACAGGTAACCTGAAACTTGCCCGGGCACAACAGGAAGAGGCGTTGCTCAACTTTGAAAGCACCGTTCTATCTGCCGGGGTAGAAGTATCCAATATACTCTACTCTTACCAATCCTCCCTGAGCAAAAACAGCATCCGGGAACAGCAGATCGAATCCATGCTTACAGCCGTTTACTATACCCAGGAACTACTGAAAGCAGGCGAAGCCAACTATACGGAAGTACTGACTGCCGAGCAGAATCTGCTATCGGCTCTTTTAAACCGGGTCAGTGACAAATTAGAGCAGCTTCAATACAGTGTCACCCTTTACAGGGCCTTAGGAGGAGGCTGGGAATAAAAGAGGTTCAACACTTGTAAAAAAGAAAAGAGATCCATAGAGCAGGACCGGAAAGATTATCTATAGTTTTAAAAGTGCCATTTTGGTAGCACGGTATCACATCATTTTGATTAACAATCTATTAAGTGTGCTACCTCTCTTTTGGACGGTAGCACCCGGTAGCACACCTGTCACGCAAAAAAACAGAGCGAATAAGTTACTGAAAAAATGCTTTTATTTTTTCCTTTTAATACACTATGGTATAAAATTTAACCTTATTAATTTCTT
>JAJPZL010000298.1 GCA_021204375.1 Bacteroides sp. | reverse complement strand
GTCTGCGACAAATTGTTGCTCTCCGGAGCTGAAATTGTAGGGCTCACTGCCGGAACAATCGGCTGTAGCCGGTACCTGCCAGGCAAGTGCACAGCTACAGAGGATCGCAAGCAATCGTTTGTTTACTGTTAGGATCTTAATCATGAAAAGACTTCTATATAAATGTATTTGTGTTATGACAGTTCTATCGGATCGCTTCGTGTATATCTATTTCAACAATAGCCAGCTGGCCTTTGGGATCGGTATTTTTATCTCCCACTACGTCCGACTCGATCTTACCGGTTACCTCTACCAGACCGCCGAAAGCATCCTCTTCGGAGCCGGCCCCGCTGAATTGTATCTTGACGAAACGTTCTTTAGTGGGAGTAACAGGAATGGATATACAACCCAGGCTCTGCGGGATATTGCCAGTATAGACCTTTTTATCGTCCATAAAGATCCGGATTGGGTAACTGCGCCGGCGCCAGCCGGAGAGTTTCAGATCGATCTCAGCCACCTCGGCATCCCGCTCCAGTTCGTAAATGATCCAACCGGTTCTCAACCTGCCGTCGTTCTCCCAGGTAGTGCGTTCGTTATCGTCAAAACTATTCTGTGCCTGCTCTTCGTGGGCTCCGGCTATAGCATCTACGATCTTTACGCTTCTGCGGGAAGGTTTGAAAGCGGGTGTAGCCGGTGTTTCACCCCGTGAAAGGTTGCCGGGCTGATAGTCGCCGCTAATATAGATGGAAAGGCCATTGCTCTGCTTAACAGGGATAGAACTAAAAGTCAGGGTAGCTTCAGAAAGGCCCGGGGCAGTAGCTTTTAGGGTAACTTTACCGCTCTTAGTGGTAGAGCGGATAAAGGCACGGTTCACTCCACACTCTACAGAAAGATCGGTGGAAAGGATGTAGTTATCCGGTCCCTGGGCAATGCCTCCCCGCCACTCGGCCGGGTCGGTGAGTTCAAAAGAGATCAGGTCGTTAGCCAGCGGATGGCGGATACCCTCTTTATCTACTACTTCTATCTCTACCAGCACCAGGTCGGCACCATCGGCTTTGAAACCATCGGGAGCCTGCATCAGGGTAAGCCGGATCGCGGCGGGATCGCCGGCTGTCTTTATTTCGTGTCTGCTTAGTTCTTTTTTCGAAGCATCGTAGCTAATAGCTTCTATTGTACCCGCCTCCCACTGAATATCTTTAAAGGTAAAGAGGAAGGTATGGTTTCTCTCTCCCATTCCCTGTGACTTCCCGTTGATAAAGAGCTCTACCTGCTCACCGGAAGAGATGATATAGATATCTTTCTTTACTTCAGGGGCATAGTTCCAATGGCCTACAATGTGGGTACGGTAGTTCTCAATATCTACCCAGCTATCCCACATGACCTGATGAGCGTAGAAAGCATCTTTGGGAATGCGCATGGCATCTACTTCCAAACTACGGCTGTAATTTTCTACGCCACGGAAATGGATATTGCTGTCGGAGAAGATAATATTAACACCCCCTGAACTGACTCTGCTGCCTGTACCGGGACGCAGCCGGAAATAGTCGTTCCAGCGGATAACGGTCTCAACCGCAAAAGAGTCCTGATTGCGGTTGTAGGGACTGGCATCGACCTGTGTATGGGTAGTATTGGTCACAGTTGATTTATAGGCAGGATTGCCTTCGCCATCTTTGTGATAAGGATAAGAGTATTCGTCCCAGTATTTACGAAGGGCTTCGTCCCGGCAATACTCCATGGCCCACATAGGATGCCGGCCGCTTTTATTGATGTAAAGCATCTCTCCGCCATATTCGGCAATATGAATATCAAGCATCTCGCGTGAACCGGCAGCACGGCCTCCGTAAGGATCGTATTTATCACGGAGTGCTTTCATTTCGGCCATGTGTTCTTCGCTTACCCCTTGGTTTCCTGATTCATAAAAAAGAATACTGGGGTTGTTGCGGTTATAGATAATGGCATCGCGCATCAGCTCTACCCGTTGTTCTCACTGGCGGCCCTTTGCATCTCTTTCGGCATCACCGGCAGGTATCGCCTGGATAAGCCCGACCCGATCGCACGACTCTACATCCTGTTTCCAGGGAGCTACATGCATCCAGCGCACCAGGTTACCATTACTCTCTACCATAAGCCGGTTGCTGTAATCACTGAGCCAGGCCGGAACGGACATCCCTACGGCCGGCCACTCGTTGCTGGTACGCTAGGTATATCCTTTCAGCTGGATCACCCGGTCGTTGAGGTAAACCATGCCGTCCCGGAAAGCGGTTTTCCGGAATCCGGTGCGGGTCTTTACCACATCGACCGGTTTGTCATTGACATACAGGGTGGTATATACATTGTAGAGGTAACCGTAGCCCCAGCTCCAGAAGTGAATATTCTCCATCTTACCCTGTGCTTTCACTGTTTGGGTCTCACACGGTCGTAACCTGGTTGCAGGTCCGTCGATCTTTTTTACGATCTTACCATCCATATCTTCGATCTGAACTTCAAAACGGAACTCTTGTTCGGTACTATATTCGTTCCTCACCTCCGATTCGGTATGGATAGTAGCACTGGCCTCAGCAATATGGATCTGCCGGGCATAAATATAGGTACCGGTAGTCTGTAAATTTGTATAGAGCGGTAGGGTCTGATAGAGTTTATCGGTTACACGCAGATATACATTCTTAGGAATACCCCCGTAATTGGCGTTGAAGTTCTTATCGTTCCACTGGTAACGGGTATTTGTCGCAGATTCTTTGTAATCCCAGGAGTTGTCAATGCGAACGGCAATCACATTCTCTTTGCCTCCAAAGTTCACATAGTCGGTAATATCGAACCCGAAAGCCATGACCCCGTTCTCATGGATACCGATCTTTTGTCCGTTCACATAGAACTCACCGCCGAAACGGATCCCTTCAAATTCCAGGAAGATCTTTTTCCCACTCTCTTTACCAGGTAGCCTGAAGTATTTACGGTACCAAACAATGCCTCCGGTATGCTCATCAATGGCTACCCGGAAAGCTTCATCTTCATTATAAGCCCCGGGAAGTGTAACCATTTCCCACGACCTGTCATTGAAACGTACCTGCTCCGCTCCCGGTAGGTCGCCGGTATGCAGGAGCCATTCACTGTTAAAATTATATTTTGCCCGTCTGTTCTCTTTAAAGTCAAGTGCCAGCAGGGGAAAAGAGGCAAGCAGGTGAACGACCAGAAAAGCCGAAAAAAGTAGTTTTGCATGTCTCATTATGGTATTAATTAATAATTTTCTCGATCCCGGAAGCGGTACCCACAGTAACCGCGACTCTTTACCAACAGTAACTATGGCAAAGATAAAGCACGCTTTGCCCCAGGAATAGTACATATGTTACAAGTGATGCAACAAATGTTACAGGGATCTTTTTAAACCTGATAAATTGTATAAAAAGACAGATCAGAAAAAAGAAATAGCCGTAACTTTCCCATCTCAATTTTTAAGTATAGCTTTGTATAGTTATTAACCAATTTGTATCATACCCATGAAAAGACTGTGGCTGCTGTCTACACTCTGCATTGTACTTTGTAGTGTAACCGCACAGAATATTACCCTATCGGGACTGCCTACTCAAAGTCAGTTACCGGTGGGAGCGATCGTATGTACTTACCAGGATTCGGAAGGGCATATGTGGTATGGTACGGAAGGAGGAGGACTATGCCGGGACGATATGTACACAGTAGAGGTGTTCAGGGCCGACTTTACAAATCCCACACTGATTGAAAGTAACAGCATTACCTGCATAACGGAAGATAGCCTGAAACGCATCTGGTTCGGGACCAAACGGGGAGCTTATGTCTTAGATAAAAAGGACTACCGGATCAGACTGCTGGATGATGAGGAGATAAAGGGATTGGTGATCAGTACCATTGATGCCCTGTCGGATGGTACGGTCTGGATATCGACCCACCATCTCCTGCAACGTTATAACCTGGAAGAGGAGAAGCTGGGAACTTATATCAGTGAGTGGCAGGGAACTTTCAAAACCATTTACCAGGTATATGAGGATAGCCGGAAAAATATATGGGTGATCCAGTGGCGGGGAGGCCTGACCCGGTATGATGAAGAGACAGACTCTTTTATTCCTTATCCGTGGCCTTTTCCGGAATGTCCTACCTGTATGATAGAGGATTGCGCTGCTCCCCTTTACTGGATCGGTACCTGGGACAAAGGAGTGGTGCGTTTTGATCCCGGGGCGGAAAAGTCGGAGGAGATGTTTGTAGCGCAATCTTCGACCAACTCCTCGAATGCACGTTTTTCCCTTACCAGCAAGGATATATTAATACAACGGGTAAAAGGTATTGCACAGGATAGTACCCTGAATTACACCTGGGTTGCCACACGGGAGAATTTATATGCCTATAAAAGGAACGAGCAGGATGAGCTACAACCTATAGAGACAGCAGCTTTCCTGCCGCCCGGAAAAAAGTTACTGAATGGTGTGATGAGCGACAGGTCGTGGCATATATGGGTAGCGGGAAGCTATCCCTACTCTTTTATTCTCTCTTTTCAGTCCCAGGAATCTTTTCGCCATCTGCTGCCTGCCATAGAGGAGAGAACAGGTTTTCCGGCCGCTCCACAGCATCTGGCCTACGAAAAGGGTCACTACTGGATATGGCAGAAATATACAGGTTTATGTTTTTTCGCATCCGGACAACAGCAGTGTTCTTATATCCAACAACCGGCGGTTGCTGGCCTTCTTCGAAAAAGCCCGGAGCCGGGAGGGAATATTTACGGCCGTAAATATCTCTACCGTGCGCTCTGTACAGGCAACAGGAAGCCCGTTAATTTAGTCTGAGAATACCTCTACGATCCTGTTCATTCACGAATAGGAGAACCACCTGCAAGAGATGCCCCTTGCCACCATGCCGACCCAAAGCGGAGAGCGCATCCGTACGCTTCACGAAGATCTCTCGGGAAATTTGTGGGTAGGAACAACCTATCATCTCTTAAAGTACAACCTGAATACAGAGGAGCTGGATACAGCGTGGGAGAAAACGGGTATTGTCAATGCAGTGGCCTCTTCTGCGGATAGGAATGTATATATAGGCACTGAGTCGAATGGCTTCCTGGTACTGCCGGCGGATGGCCGAAAGATCCGGCACCATACCGGAGAAAATTTCCAGAATGTAACGGTGGCTCCCGATGGTAAGGTGTGGACAGGCACCCAGGCGGGAAGTTTGTATTGCTACGATCCGGGCTCTGACCGTTTTACGGCAAAAACCACGGAGTGCGGGCTGGACGGTAACGCGATCGCTGCGGTCAGGGCTGACGGCCAGGGAAATATATGGATACTTTGCGACCAGAAAATAACCGTTTACCATCCGGAAAATGGATCGCTTTATATCATACGCAGCAGCGACCCGGATGTATCCATGCATAATTTTCAATCCCTTTACGAAGATGAAGAGGGAAAAATGCACATTGGCGGGACAGGAGGAGTATTGGTTTTCCCGGCTTTGATTTCTCTCCGGACAGAGAGTAGAACTTCGCCTGTGGTGCTGACAGCGATCCGGATAAACGGTGAATCCCGGTTATCCGGTTATAAGTCTCATCATATTGTATTGCAACCGGAGGAGCGTAACCTGGAGCTCTTCCTTTCTACTTTCACTCCGGTTGCCAGAAAGAATATACGGTATGCCTTCCGGCATACAAGGAAAGGTGCCTACTGGAACTACCTGCCGGAGAACCAGAATAGGATTTATCTGACGGAACTTTCGAAAGGAAGTTATGAGGTAGAGATCAAGGCAACGGACGAGAACGGGAGCTGGAGTGATGAGAGTATAACCATTCTTATTGATCGTCTTCCTGCCTGGTATGAGACCTGGTGGGCGTATACGTTATATAACCTTACTTTATTGGTAGTGGATTTATGGGTGCTCTTCCGGTATATCGGATACCAGAAAGAGAAACAGCGGGTGGCTATGGAGGAGAAGATGGCACAGATCAAATATCGCTTCTTTACCAATGTCAGCCACGAGCTCCGTACCCTCCCCTTACATTAGTCATTGTCCCGTTGGAGACCCTGCTGAAGAGAGTAAAGGACCCGGAGATCAATGAGCAGCTAACCTCTATCCACCTGAATGCACGGGGACTGTTAGAACTGGTAAACCAGCTGCTGGACTTCAGAAGGGTGGAGATGAAAGAAGAAGTACTCTTCCTGAGCCGGGGTGATATTCATCTTTTCCTGCAATCTGTTTATGAGAACTTTAGACTTATTACTACGGAGAAGAGCCTGAAATTCAGCTATGAGACACAACTTACCGGTTGCGAACTATGTTTTGACCACGATAAACTGCGGAAGATCCTTCACAACTTGCTGTTACTTTGTAGTAACAAAAAAAACGGTGTGGGTACTTTCATCCCTAC
>JAJPZL010000339.1 GCA_021204375.1 Bacteroides sp. | reverse complement strand
GTGAACTATCGTAGTTCCCCGGGTATTACTACAGCACTCGCAGCACACAAATTTAATAAATTTTATTTAATAAGCTTACACTTTCCGCCTGATCTCCATAATATTCTTGTCAAAACTTCCCTTATTGATCGCTTTACTCTTTACTTTTGTCCGGTAAGAATAGATGGTAACCGGATTATAACTCAGGAACTCAGCGATCTGCGAACTATCCTTAATTCCTAACCGAATCAAAGCAAAAATACGCAGTTCCGTATTAAGAAGTTCCTCCTTTTTAAGATCAAACCGCTGATCCTCCCTTAACAAATTATTAAAGTCAGCCACAAAATTGGGGAAGATATGGAGAAAAGCCTCGTCAAACTTTTTATAAAACTCCTTCGTTTCGGTTTGCAGAGCCTGGGTAGAAGCCGTCATCCGGTAGAGATCATCGATCTGTCCGGTACGGATCTTCCGGTTCACCGTTTTCCGGTACTCCCCTATCTTCTGGATATAGACCGAACAGAGTTGCAGGAAATAGCCCACATACTTCTCCTTGATCTGGTCCGACTCCTGAAGCTCATCTGCCAGACGGAAAAGTTCCTCATTCTTTTCTCTCATCTCCTCGTTCATCTGGTTTAGGTCTTCATTCTGCCGGATCAGTTCCCTGCGGGCCACTGACAGCTGCCGCCTCTTCCGCCGTATATAAAGAGCAAACAGCAGGATAATAACGAACAGCACACTGATCAACAAAATACCGATTCGCAACCTCCTTTCCTGCCGGTCGCGCTCCAACTGGTAATCCCGTTCAATGATCGGCAACGCTTCGGCAACCTGCGAGTTCCGCAACCGGGTATTGTAAAAGTTAGCATCTACGGAAGATACCTGGATATACCGGTACGCCCGCTTTATATCTCCCTGCTCATACAACAGCTGGGCCAACAACCGCAACGATCGGTTCTGCCGCACCGCACTATGTTCATCCGCTATCACAGATCGTATCAGTTCCCTCTCTTCATTCTCCCTGTCTCCTTTCTGCTTATACAAAAGAGATAGCTGGTAATAGGCTCTTGCCGCCTCATTCGACAGCGTATCAATACAGGCCAGGTAGTTTTGAATGGGTTCGAAGGCCTCTTCGTATCGCCCCTCCATATAGTACCTTTTACAGGTATGATACCCATAAAGAGGTATCGTTTCATCCAGGTAAACCAGGATAGAATCATTATAATCTCTCCCTTCCGGCATATACCGCTTCCATGTGAGAATTCTCCGCATACTCCCGCAGGTTCATATACAGACGCTCATACAACACATAATATATTGCCCGCTGCTCCCGGCTCATATCCTTATAATAAACCTGCAACTGATCCAGCACCGACAAACTTTCCGTCATCAATCCCGACTGGGCGCACACAAAAGTATACTGGAACCTGTTCTCCAAAAGCTGGCTGTGATTCTTATTCCGGAGCGCTGCCTCCTTTCCCCTTTCAATATAGACAAAAGCAGAATCACTCTGGAAATTAGCATACTCCTCTACGATCCGGCAGATCAGATCATACTCCTTATCCAGATTCTTTTCGGCAACCAGCAACTGTTTCAGATAATGGATCCGGTCCCTCTTCTGCTGTTCAAACTCCTCCCTGCTACTTATCAGCCTGTCCACCTCCACAAGCATCTGCTTATTCTCCGGGAAAGCAAAAAGCTGAACCGAACAGAAGAGTAAAACAATACAATAGTTTAATTTACACATTTCACAGGGTCTTTAGATAGCATGGAAAAGTCAAAAGGACTTTCTATACAAAGATACCTTATTTGAAGCACTCTAAAAAGAAAAACGAGCAGGTTATCTTATACTTCCCGCTCGTTTAATCCTCCATTAACAACTAAAAACCTATTCTTAGAACCTGAGCTGTACCCTTGCCGTCAACGTATTGTAGTTATTCTTACCTATTCTCTCCCCATTCGCATCTGCATTCCGGTCGTGGGTGATATAGGCATAATTCAACATCAAACGGATATTTTCATTAATATAATAATTTGCTCCCAGTGTCCACTGGTTAGAAGCTCCTCCCCGTATCTCTGTCCCGTTCAGGTCTACCCGGTCAAAACGGGCCATTACCTCAATATCTCCCTTATCGTTATCTATTTTCGGAAGATTGTAAGCACCCCGGGAATTATTATAATCCTGCTGTCCCCCAAAGAGCAGATAAAAAGCCTGTACATAAAATCCGGAGCACTTCTCCATTGCCAGAGCCCCCTTCCGGTTCACCCAGTTGTGCATATACTCCGCCTGGAATTTGAACGGCCCGTCATACACCGACAACTCCGCACCTGCCAGCCAGGAGTGATCTACCTCTGTGATCAATCCCGTATCAATGAACCGGATCTTATTCACCGTATTGGCCGACTGACTGTAACGCACCACATTCTTTCCTTCGTCACTCACATCCGTTTTCGGTGTACGGTACGAACCCGCCACCCCCATATGCAATCCTTTGGTCTTCTGCTCATTCTGCGGCATCCACACCGCACGGGCCGTCGTAGAGAATCCCTCGTTCACCCCTTTCGCATAATTAGCCTCCCAGGTAGCCTTCTGCCCGCTATTCATCGAACGCTGAAAGAAGAGCCCACCGTGGATCAGCCACTGCCGGTTCTCAAACGTACCCATCATCCCGATGTGGTGGCCCGGAGCCAGGGCATTTACCACCTGCGCCCGGTTCATCATTGACAGGTCCTTGAAGGAGTTCAGCAGATCCATCGAGAAAGGTTCCTGGATATTACCCATCCGCAAACTATACTCCTTAGTAAACTTATAAGTAATAAAGTTATCCAGCAGGGTCAACTGTCTGTTGGCAAAATCCAGCTCCAGTTTACCCTCTAACCGCTCACCGAAAGAGAAGATCCCCCCAATCGCCAACTGTGAGATGGTGGCTCCGTTCGATACATTCTCCTGCGTCTCGTTCCAGTTAACCGCCCCGTCCGCAGAGATACGTCTAAAGAACTTCAACGTATAATCCGGCGTATAAAAAAAGATCCGTCTTCTTTCTTTCCCGCTGCTGGGCCATCAATATACCCCCTGTAAAACAACTAACAGCCAGCAACAAAAGTGTTTTATATATTCTTCCTGTTTTCATACTATTATTTTTATAGATCAGTTTTCCATTTATCCGAAAATTACATTCAGTACCATCACCCCCGCAATACCCACTACCGATACAAGGATCTGCATCAATGACCACGATTTAAAGGTATCTTTCATACTCAGGTTAAAGTACTCCTTATAGAGCCAGAAGCCCGAATCATTGACATGCGAGAACATCAGGCTACCCGCACCAATAGCCAATACCATCAGGTTCGGATTTACCCCGGATAGCGCAATAAGTGGTATCATTACACTGGCCGCCGTCAACGCCGCTGCCGTAGCCGAACCCACCATCGCCCGGATCACACTCGCCATAAACCAGCCCAGCAGCAGCGGATGGATCGGAAGGCTCTCCATAGCCCCGGCCAGAATCATACTCACCCCACTCTCTTCCATCACTACCTTGAAGATACCCGAGCCTGCTACGATCAGAATGATCATCGCAATATCCTTACACGCCTGCACATAGATATCCATCACCTGCTTAACAGACCGTCCCTGGCGAATACTCAATGTATAGGTAGCCGTGATCGTAGCGATCAGCATCACAATATTCGGGGCACTGAAAAACTCAACAATATGAGTAGCCCGTTCACTCAATCCGGTACAGAACTGTGAAATAATAGTAGTCAGAATCAGCAGAAATACAGGCAACAAAGCAGCAACGAGCGAAATAACTTTCCCCGGCTGTTTAAACCGTGGGTCCGGTTCCTTGGCCGTAAAAACAGCCACATCCTCCGTCTTAATATTTTTCAACGATTTACTGAACAAAGGTCCTGCCACAATAATCGCGGGAATAGCCGCGCTCAATCCAAGCAGCAACGTTACCCCTATATTGGCTTCAAACATAGAGACCAATGCTACCGGAGAGGGATGCGGCGGCAGAAAACCATGTGCCACAGATAAGGCTGCCAGCATCGGCATCCCGATATAAACCGCCGGAAGCTTATACTTATTCACAATAGAGAAAATAATAGGGACCAGGATTACAAAACCAATGTCGTAAAAGAGCGGAATACCTACTATAAACCCGGTCAGCATCATTCCCCACTGAATTTTATTCTTACCAAAAGCCCCGATCATTACCTCAGCTATCTTATTGGCCGCACCACTTTCCGCAACCAGTTTACCCAGCATTGCACCGAAGATAATGATCAGCGCCATACTCCTGTAGATATTCCCTACCCCCTTGTCAAGGATCGCCGGGATCTCCTGCAACGGGATTCCCAGGCATACCGCTGTCCCGATGGAGACCAGCATAAACGCCAGAAAGGCATCAATTTTATAGTAAGCCACTAAGAAGATAAGCAGCAGCAAACTCGCAACAATGATCAAAATAGAAGTCATGATATCAGATTTTTAAGATGAAACGTCTAAAGAGTAATTTTCACAGAGATTTAGATGATTTCTTAATCCTCCGCAAGCATATATCCCCCCCCCGTCATAGGCGATACACAATTCCGGGTATATACATTCAGGATCCCACTACGGAACCGGTTTACCGGTTTCACCAACTTCGCTTTTCGCTCAGCCAGTACAGCCTTCACCTCTTCCGGGCTGCACACTTTTCCCCCGATACCGATGATATTAATGGCCCGTGCCGGAATATCAATCCCGATCAGATCTCCATCCTCCACCAGCGCAATAGGCCCGCCGTCGCTTGCCTCCGGCGAAACATGCCCGATAGCCGGCCCCCGGGTAGCACCCGAAAAACGTCCGTCCGTGATCAGCGCGATCGACTCCACCAGTTCTGGATCCGAAGCGATGGCCTCCGTCGTATAGAACATCTCCGGCATACCACTCCCTTTCGGCCCTTCATACCGGATAAAAAGAGCCTCGCCCGGCTTCACGGTCTTATTCAACACATCCTGCAAAGCCCCCTCTTCCGAGTCAAACGCTTTCGCCACCAGCGTTACCTGCCGTAACTTCGGAGATACGGCCGAATGTTTTACCACCGCACCCTCCGGAGCCAGGTTCCCTTTCAGGATAGCAATTGCCCACTCCTTCTGTATCGGGTCGCTTACCGGACGAATAACCTCCTCCTTCTGCACCCCTTTCTCAGCCAGGTAGCCGGCACATTCTTCATAAAACCCGTTCTGCTTTAATTCCTCTAAGTTCTCACCCACCGTCTTTCCGGTCACAGTTATCGCATCCAGGTGCAGAAAATGTTGGATCTCCTCCATAATAGCCGGAACACCCCCCGCATACCAGAAGTACTCTCCCGGCCAGAAACCACTCGAACGAATATTGAGCAGATAAGGAATTCTTCGATGGATCCGGTCAAAAAGATCCGCAGAAAGCTCTATTCCCGCCTCATAAGCAATAGCCGGAAGATGAAGCAGACTGTTGCTCGAACCCGCAATCGCCGCATGCACCATGATCGCATTCTTAAACGCCTTTATCGTCAATATATCCGAAGGCTTTATATCCTCTTCCACCAATTCCAACGCCCTTTTACCCGTCTGCTGCGCAGCTACTTCCAGCTTCCCGGTACTAAAAGGGATCAACGCCGTACCCGGCAAAGCCAGCCCTAACGCCTCCGCCATTACCTGCATGGTAGAGGCCGTACCCATAAACGAACAGGCCCCACAGCTGGGACACGCATCCCGTTTATACTCTAAAAACTTCTTTTCCGTGATCTCCTTCCGCTGGTACATCGTACTATACTTACCGATCTGTTCCAGCGTCAGCATATTCGGCCCCGCCTTCATAATTCCACCCGGTACAAAGACACCAGGCATATTGAGCCGTGCCATCGCCATCAGATGCGCCGGCGCCGATTTATCACAACTCGCAATAAACACCCCCGCATCAAACGGAGTCGCACCGACATGGATCTCGATCATCCCCGTCATAATTTCCCGGGAGACTAGGGAATAGTTCATACCATCGTGCCACTGTGCCTCTCCGTCACAGATATCCGTTACATAATAATTAGCAGGCCGGCCTCCATTAGCATAAATCGCTTTATCGGCGGCCTCCACTAGTTTGTCCAAATGAGCACTTCCCGGATGGCTGTGTCCATAGCTACTCTCCACAATAATCTGCGGTTTCGATAGTTCTTCCATTTTCCAACCGCTACCCAATCGCAATGAATCGAGTTCCGGTGCCTTCTTCCTTAATTCTTAACTTTTCATGGCATTCTTCTTTTAATAGGTTTTTAAATGAGGTTGAATGAATTGACTCTATATAGGGAAAAGTATATTTTTATATCGGTTACATACAGGTTCCGGGGAGGAAATTA
>JAJPZL010000125.1 GCA_021204375.1 Bacteroides sp. | reverse complement strand
GGGATTTATAAATACAAATAACTACTATAAATAAGTGATCAGCTATGAAATTTCATCCATATAACGCTATATACAGAGAAATAGTAGAGGCCGGTGATAACTGGTCGTACATTATCAAGGCAGGCCAGACATTTCGTATTGTCGATCTTGAAGGCAATCAGGCAGCCGATACTATGTTCTATTCGTTGGCAAATACCGATGAGAGATACAGTGCTCAAGCTACCATAAACCATCAAAATAATGTTTATTTATCTACCGGTAGCCAGTTAGTATCTAACCTGGGGAATATATTATTAACCATTACAGAGGATACATGCGGCAGGCACGATACCATTGGAGGAGCTTGTTCGGCCGAAAGTAACTCTGTACGTTATGACCTGCAAAAAATCCACATGCACAACTGCCGTGATTCGTTCCTGGCTGCATTACGGAAACACAGTATTGAACTCGGGAAAAAAGATCTGGATAGTAACATCAATTTCTTTATGAATGTTCCTATATCACCAAACGGTAAATCGGAGTTTTCGGATGGCATCTCTGAAGCCGGAAAATATGTACAGATGAAAGCAGAAACAGATATTTTATGCATCATCAGTAATTGTCCCCAACTTAACAATCCGTGCAACGCTTACAATCCTACTCCCATCGAACTTATTGTTTGGAACTAAAAAATAAAGAATGATATGATAACCAGAATATTAGTAGCTAACCGTGGAGAAATAGCCGTGCGAATCATTTCTACCATCCGGAAGATGGGAAAAATTGCGGTGGCTGTTTATAACGAAGCTGATACCAATGCACCGCATGTATTAGAAGCGGATGAAGCTTATTCCATGGGTATAGACACAGTGGCCCAGACATACCTGGATCAGGGAAAAATGATCGGTATAATTAAAGAGCACCATATTGACGCAGTACATCCGGGATACGGATTATTGAGCGAGAATAGCGTCTTTGCATCTACTCTCGAAGAAATGGGCGTCGTGTTCTTAGGACCAACGCCCCGGCAAATAGATCTGTTCGGATTGAAACACAAGGCCCGGGAGATTGCTCTGGAAAGCGGCTTACCTGTTCTGGATGGGACTGCTATTCTCCGTTCGGTAGATGAAGCTATGGAAGCGGCTTCCCAAATAGGCTATCCTGTGATACTGAAAAGTACTAGTGGTGGTGGCGGAATAGGTATGCAAATTTACTATTCGCCCCGGGAATTATCTGCTGCTTATGACTCGACAGTATCACTGGCTCAGAAGAACTTTTCCAATGGATGTGTTTTTCTCGAAAAATATATAGCCAAAGCCCGCCATGTAGAAGTTCAGATATTTGGAGACGGCGAAGGAGGCGGTATGATCCTGGGTGACAGAGATTGTTCCATTCAGCGCCGTTCCCAGAAGATTATCGAAGAGACCCCGGCTCCGGACATGCCTGCACACATCCGGAAAAAACTTCATGAGTGTGCACGTAATTTAATGAAGTATATTAAATACCGCAGTGCCGGGACCATTGAATTCCTGTATAATGATCTTGAAAAAACATTCTGGTTCCTTGAGGTCAATACCCGCCTGCAGGTTGAACATACCGTTACGGAACAGGTATTTGGAATAGATATCGTCGAGGCCATGATCCTGTTGCAGGAAGGGCTTTACCGGTTTCCCGATAATCCTGCACCCCAGGGGGCAGCTATGCAATTCTGTCTTTATGCCGAAGACTCGTATAAGAATTATATCCCTTCAACTGGCTTGTTGACCAAAGTATCTTTTCCCTCTCAGGCACGTGTCGATACCTGGATCAGGGAAGGAGTAGAAGTCTCTCCCTTTTTCGATCCGTTGCTTGCCAAAATTGTAGTGACTGCCGGCAATCGGGATGAGTGTGTCAAAAAAGCAATTGAAGTGTTATCAGCAGTAAAGGTAGAAGGTGTGGAGACTAACCTGGAGTTTCTGCAGAACATTGCCCGAAGCAGCCAATTTATGCAGGCAGACCTTTCAACCAAATTTCTCGATTCTTTCACCTATACAAGCCATGCTTTTGAAATCGTATCCCCGGGAACTTTTACTACCATTCAGGACTATCCCGGAAGAACCGGTTACTGGCAGGTAGGTGTTCCACCTTCAGGGCCTATGAATAATCTCTCTTTCAGGATCGGCAATGTGATGATTGGCAATAAAGAGAGTAATGCAGGATTGGAAATAACAGCTATAGGACCCACTATCAGGTTCCGCTCTACCGTACAATTTGTTATTACCGGTGCAGAAATAGAGAGCTCCCTTAATAAAACTTCCCTCCATACGTATACGGTTTATACTGCCCACCCGGGAGATGTGCTGGCTATCGGTAACATCTCAGATGCAGGCCAGCGTAGCTATCTGCTTGTTAATGGTGGAATAAGACTCTCTGATTATTTAGGAAGCAAATCGACTTTTCCCCTGGGCGTATTTGGCGGACATTGCGGAAGAACCCTTCGTGCAGGAGATGTCATACACCTGAATCCTTCTGATCATCCCATACGAGTAACACAATTTAAGCGTCCTGCCATGGACGCTTCCGTAACCATTGATGTGATGTATGGCCCTCACGGTGCCCACGAATTCTTTACACCGGAAGGTATACAGGAGTTTCTGGATGCTACCTGGACGGTTCATTTCAACTCTTCGCGCACCGGGGTTCGCCTGGTCGGATCTACTCCGAAGTGGGCACGCTCCGACGGAGGTGAAGCGGGCTTGCATCCATCCAATATCCATGACAATGCCTACGCGGTAGGAGCCATCGACTTTACGGGTGATATGCCTATTATTTTAGGCCTGGATGGACCAAGCCTGGGGGGATTTGTCTGTCCTTTTACCATTATTAAAGCCGATCTGTGGAAAATGGGACAACTATCCGTCCATTCAAAAATAACATTTAAGGTAGTTACTTACCAGCAGGTCCGCCAAAAAGAGGAAGAGCAGACACAGTTTATCAAAGAACTCCGGGGAGAAGTTCCTGAGCTATCGGGTCAACCCAGCGAAACAGTAAATTCTGTTATCGGTCGGTATACATTTCAGCAACACCCTGTTGTAATAAGGCAGGCAGGCGATGAAAATATGCTGATTGAAATGGGAAAACCGGAATTAGATATCGAAGTAAGGCTGATCATCCATAAATTATTTGAGATGTTTGAACACGAGCATGCAGAGGGAATTATCGACCTTACTCCGGGCATTCGTTCTTTACAGATCCATTTCGACCCCTGTCGCATTTCCAGGAACACTCTTCTGCAAAGTCTTGAACTGGCACTGGGTAAATTGGAAAAGAACGAAGATATTACTATACCCTCGTGTATTGTATATTTGTCACTTAGCTGGAATGATCCTCAGGCAAGACTTGCCATGGAGAAATACCAGACTACCGTACGTCAGGATGCTCACTGGTGTCCCGACAATATCGAATTTATCCGCCGGATCAACGGTCTGGATTCGGTCGATCAGGTCAAAGAGATCCTTTTTAACGCTAATTACCTGGTACTGGGCCTGGGTGATGTCTACCTGGGAGCTCCGGTTGCCACTCCGTTAGATCCCCGGCAAAGGCTTGTTACCACCAAATACAACCCTGCTCGAACATGGACTCCCGAAAATGCCGTAGGTATCGGAGGAGCTTACATGTGTGTATATGGTATGGAGGGGCCCGGAGGATACCAGCTTTGCGGACGCACCCTGCAAATGTGGAATACCTATCCGAAAGGAGAGCTCTTTTCGGATGAAAAACCCTATTTGCTCCGTTTTTTTGACCAGATCAGATTCTTTCCGGTCTCTGCCGGGGAGTTGTTGAAGATAAGGCGCGATTTCCCTCAGGAACAATACCCTTTGCAAATAGAAGAGACAACCTTCAGCCTGAAAGAGTATAAAAAATTCCTGCTTGCAAACAGGGAAACCATACAGGCGTTCAAACAAAAACAAACGAATGCTTTCGAAGCAGAGAAAAATTACTGGATACGCACCGGGAAACTCAACTTTGCGCAGGAAACCTCTGTAGGAGATGAACGTGAACCGGATAACGAAATTCCGGCCGGTCTGACTCCGGTGGTTGCTCCCGTATCGGGTATTTTGTGGAAGATGCTGGTAAAGGTGGGAGATAAAGTAAAACAAGGGCAACCTTTACTTATTATGGAGAGTATGAAGATGGAAATAACCCTTCAAAGCCATGTAGATGGGATTGTTAAATTGTAGCATGGAAATAGCGGAAATGAAATGACCGTTGGAGATGTGATTTTTGCCATTGACGAAGAGTAAAACAGTATGAAAATAACCGAATTAAGATCATTGCGGTGTTGCGATCATGCAACTTATAAAAAGCTGCTTTTGCATAACCAGGAAAAGATCCTGGCCCGAAAGGAGGAAGAGAACATATTCATTTCGGCGTTGGAGGTAAAGGTACTGGAACAAAAGATCGAGGCACAGAGGGGGATGTCTCCGGCTGAATATCCGTTATTAGGGATTCCGTTCGCGGTAAAAGATAATATCGATGTCCAGGGGTTTCAGACTACCGCTGCCTGTCCTGCCTTTGCCTATACTCCTCAAAGATCTGCCTTTGTGGTTCAATTACTGGAAGCCGCCGGCGCGATCTGCATTGGTAAAGCCAATATGGACCAGTTTGCTACCGGATTGGTGGGAACACGTTCTCCCTATGGAACTGCAAAGAATTACTTCAATCCGCACTATATTCCAGGTGGTTCAAGTTCCGGTTCGGCAAGCGCTATAACGGCGGGGTATGTACCCTTTACATTAGATACCGATACAGCAGGGTCGGGCAGGATCCCGGCTGCCTTTCAATCCCTTGTCGGCATCAAGCCTACCAAAGGGCTCCTTTCTACTATGGGATTGGTACCAGCTTGCAGATCCTTGGATTGTATATCCATATTTGCTGCTGACCTGCAGGATGCCGGTATCGTTCTTCAGGTGACAAGCCGGTACGATAAGGAGGATATATATAGCAGGGAGAACACCCAATGCGTCTGCAAATGAGCGATTAAAATAGCTGTTCCTCTGGAGTTAAATTTAAAATTCTTCGGCAATACAGAATATAAAGAGGCTTACCATAGCTTATTGGCAAAAATGAGGCAATGTGGTTACCACATTCAGGAAATTGATTTTACTCCGATGTTTGAAACCGCTCAGTTGCTGTATAATGGACCCTGGCTGGCTGAAAGGTATCATGCGGTAGGAGAATTTATCCGGCAAAACCAGGAGAAAGTTTTTCCTGTAACCAAAGAGATCATCCTCAAAGGGAGGGAACTTTCGGCACAGAGTTATTTCGATGCAGAGTATAAGCTAAAGAACTATCAAAAAGTCTTTGAGGAGTATACCCGGGAGTTTTCCTTCTTCATCATGCCGACAGCCGGAACCATCTATACAATTGATGAGGTAGACTCCGACCCTCTGTTGCTTAACTCCAATCTGGGATATTACACTAACTTTATCAATTTGCTGGATTGTGCTGCGATTGCTTTGCCTGTAGCTATAACCGACAATAATCTTCCATTTGGTATTACAGCTTTTGCTCCGGCCTTCCATGATGAAAACTTATTGAAGCTGGGCGAGAGCCTCTATTCAAAAGGATTGTTATGTGGAGACAGGGAAGAGGTATACATTGATCTGACGGTTTATGGCGCACATAGACGTAACGGTAGTTTGAATGACCAGTTAATAGCCATACATGCCGTTTATAAGGAGACAACTTATACCTTCGGAGATTATCGCTTCTTTGCGCTGGAACATCTATCTCCGGTGCGACCGGGATTGATCAGGGACACGGATAAGGGGGATAAGATTGAAGTGGAACTATGGAAAATTCCTGCCTCAGAACTGGGTGGATTCATCTCTAAAATACCGCCTCCCTTGTGTTTTGGTAAAGTAATGCTGGAAAATGGAACATAAGTCCTTTCCTTTCTTTGTGAAATGTATGCACTCAAAAATGCCCGGGAAATTACACACCTGAAAAGCTGGGATCGGTATGTGCAGGGATAGAGCGTATCCGGACTTTTTGTATGGCGGTATACTGTAAAGAAACGTGCTTAAGGATAATAAAAAACAGAGGGGGTAATAAGAGATCGGATTGGTTGAAAAAACAACACATTTTTAGGCGATTTTTGCCGTAAATCTGAAGGTATCCTTTCTGTGAGTCTCTTGAGAGGGGGTGCGCTCTTTCAAAAATGTTTTGCCGCAAAAGAAAGTTGTCTTTTGCGGCAATGGACTCTTTTCATTTGCTGCAATTGGCAAACGTCTTTTGCGGCAAAACAGAGTTGCATTTTGCGGTGGTTATTTATATTTACGCTTTTACCTTCTCTCTTAGTTATCTGTTTTTTGTAATAGCCATTTTATATTACCTGTTGTAAAAAAT
>JAJPZL010000237.1:1133-6381 GCA_021204375.1 Bacteroides sp. | reverse complement strand
ATAATGATGCCAAAGCAACCGGTCCTTTTATTATAGGATGCCTGGAAGCGGATAAATCATCTCATTACTACCCAAATCATTATTTAAAAGTATACATACCGTGAAAATAAACCAATTATGGAGTTTAGCCCTATTGGCTATTAGTATTTTAATTACCGCATGTTCCAAGGATCAATCTGGTCATCCCTATGCTTATCTTTACCAGGATCTCCACTTTGAAATGCCGTTACTCGCCCCTCCGGTATTCCCGGAAAACCAGGTCTCCATCGCAGACTTTAACGGAACCGGATATGGTTTTAACCTGAACAGCCATGCTTTTGCCCAGGCCATAGAGTCACTCTCCCGGCAAGGAGGCGGACGGCTCGTCATCCCTGCCGGAGTATGGCTGACAGGGCCCATTGTATTGAAAAGCAACATCAACCTACACCTGGAAGAAAGGGCTATTATCCTTTTCTCGCCTGATAAAGATCTCTATCCGCTGGTAGAGACCTCCTTCGAAGGATTAGATACCCGCCGGTGCCAATCTCCCATCTCGGGAACTAATTTAGAGAACATAGCCATTACAGGAAGTGGAGCGATCGACGGGAACGGCCATTACTGGCGGCCCCTGAAAAAACAGAAAGTTTCGGAAAGCGAATGGAAAAGTACCATTTCCCGGGGCGGAACCTTTAAGCGGGACGATTACTGGATGCCGTCGGCCCAATATCTGCACGGCGATACCATCAGCGATATGAATGTTCCCCGCCACCTGAAGACCGAAGAAGAGTGGGCCTCCGTCAAAGACTTTTTACGCCCGGTCATGGTCAGTTTACAGAAGTGTAAAAATATATACTTGCAGGGTGTAATCTTCCAGAACTTTCCCGCCTGGAATCTTCATCCGTTACTCTGTGAAAATGTAATTATTGATGGCGTGCAGGTGCGTAATCCCTCTTATGCGCAAAACGGGGATGGCCTGGACCTGGAATCCTGTAAAAATACGATCATTGTCAACTCTACTTTTGATGTAGGCGATGATGGCATCTGCATTAAATCGGGTAAAGACGAAGATGGCCGTCGGAGAGCCCGGCCCACAGAAAATGTAATTGTAGATAACTGTACTGTTTTTAAAGGGCATGGGGGATTTGTAGTAGGGAGTGAAATGTCAGGTGGTGTACGTAACATCTTCGTTTCCAACTGCCAGTTCCTGGAAACCGATGTCGGTCTACGTTTCAAAAGTCGCCGGGGACGTGGAGGAGTGGTAGAGAATATCTATATCTCCCGGATCAGTATGTTTGATATTGCTACCGAACCTTTACTCTTCAACCTCTATTACGGAGGACAATCCGCAGTCGAAGTACTGGAAGAGGGTGTTACCATTCCCCGGGAAGAGACTTTCCCCCCCGGTAGACGAAACCACTCCTGCCTTCCGCAATATTTATGTGAAAGATATAGTTTGCAGCAAAGCCCGGCGGGCCATGTACTTTTATGGGCTTCCCGAACAGATGATCGATAATATCAACATTGAAAATATGACGGTCCATTCCACCCTGGGAGCCGAACTGAGGGAATCGAAGAATATCAAGCTTAAGAATATAGCGATCTATCCGGAACAGGCCCCTGCCCTACTATTGGAAAATGTACAGCATGTAGAGGTAGAAGGTTTCCGGACTGACCCGGAACTAACCCCTGTTTTTGAAGTAGCAGGGAACCGGTCGGAAGGAATTACCCTCCCCTCCTCTTACCAACTAAAAACCGGAAAAGAGGTAGCGGAAAACAGCGTTATACTCCGGTAGAACTCTACTTTTGTTAAACCACTTAATAAAAAACAGATGCGTAAACCACTGATCATTCTGATAGCCTGGCTAAGTAGTATCTCCTTTTACGGACAGGCTACTTTAGCCTCTGCCGCACTGGCAACCTCCGTAGCAAACCGGCTGATGGCAGAAACACTTTATACGTTTAAGAACAGACAAACAGGAGAGGTATATACCCACCTTAAAAATATACCTGTTACCGACGATATAAGAGTGGTGAGCCAGTACAACGATTGGCACTATACCAACGGAGTACTTAATATAGCCCTGCTTGAACTGGCCGACCTTACCGGAAACAACACATATGAAGAGTATGTCTTTAAAAATATGGATTTCGTGTTCGATCCGGATAACCTGGGATTTTTTGAAAAGCAATACCGGGAAGTGTTCAAAAAAGAGGGCTAGAAAGGAATACGCAGACTAAGCTGGCACATGATATTCCGTAACAAAAGACTGAATGATAACGGGCCGATGGGTGCAAGCCTGATCGAGCTGGAGATGCGCCGGCCGACTCTTGCCTATCTTACCTATATACAGTCGACAGCAGAGCATTTGTTGTATGCCGAACCTCGCCTGCCGGACGGTACAATCGCCCGTATATGGCCCCACGAAAACACCATCTGGGCAGACGATCTTTTTATGGCTATCTCCTTCCTGTGCTGTATGGGAAAAATGACGGGAAATACCCGGTACTTCGACGATGCGGCCAACCAGGTACTTAACTACCATACCTATTTGTGGCATCCGGAAAAAGAACTATATTACCACTGTTGCCACACGGATGTAAAGGAGCATGGGGTTGCCCACTGGTCCAGGGCAAACGGATGGATGTTGATGGCACAGGCCGATCTACTCACCATGATGCCCGAAGATCATTCCATGCGGGAGGCCGTTCTTGCCAACTTTAATCGCCAGATCATCGGGGTATTAAAGTATCAGGGAAAGAATGGACTGTGGCATCAGCTACTGGATAAAACAGATTCTTACGAAGAGATCACCGGTACGGCGATGTTTGTCTTTGCCATAGCCAGAGGAGTACGGATGGGTTGGATCCACAAAGACTACATCTATGCAGCCCAATCCGGACTGAAAGGAATGATGGCTAAAATGAGTGATGAAGGAGATGTAACTGCCATCTGTGTAGGAACGGGCATTATGCCGTCACTAACCTTCTACTACAATCGTCCGGTACAGCAAAATGCCCCAATGGGAGAAGGTCCGGTACTACGTGCTTTGGTAGAGATGAGTCAGGCAAAACCGTATAGTGAAGTGGATGCCGACGATCAGTATAATAAGATCCGGATAATAAAATAAACCAACTAAACATCCCTTCTACCCTGAACAGGTGTAGAAGGAATGTTATAAGATCTCAACTTTATCTGATTAATTTATACACCACTGAAGGCACTGAATCTACCATCAATGGGCAATACAACACCTGTAATAAAGCTTGCAGCCTCACTACACAGGAACTGAACCGCTCCGTTCAACTCAGAGATATCTCCAAAACGTCCCATCGGAGTCTTGGCCAGTACCTTTTTACTGCGATCTGTTAAAGAGCCGTCGGGATTGATCAATACGGCCCGGTTTTGGTCGCCGATAAAGAATCCCGGTGCAATAGCATTCACACGGATACCCTCTCCATATTTGAGTGCCATTTCCGTAGCCAGCCATTGAGTAAAGTTGCTCACAGCCGTTTTAGCAGCCGAATATCCCGGTACACGGGTAATAGCCGAATAGGCAGCCATAGAAGATACATTGATAATAGAACCGCTTTTCTGATCTGCTATTATCTTCCCGAACACCATCGACGGATATACCGTTCCATTCATATTCAGGTTGGCTACCTTTTCCCATTCGCTGACAGGCATATCAAAGAACGATTAATCGGGTGCCAGGGTTCCTCCCGGAGTATTCTCTCCTGCAATATTGAGCAGAATATCAATGCGGCCCCATTTCTCTACAACCTGGTCGGCCATCTTTTTCAGGCTCTCTATATCCAGTACATTGCCTACGATCCCTATTGCTTCTCCTCCCAGGGCCGTTAACTCCTCTACCCGGGCATCCAAGTTTTCGGGACGGATATCAATCGCTACTACCTTAGCCCCTGCCTTTACAAAACTTTGAGCGATGCTTCCGCCCAATACACCACCTGCGCCGGTAATCACAGCGACTTTACCTTCTATACTAAATTGCTCATTCATAACTCTGTTTTTTGCAAATATACGATTTGTTGAAGAAATATCATTTTCCGATATTTGCCTATACTTTACTTTATTTTGCTTTTTTCTGCAAAACAGATAAAAATGCTTCTTTCAAATAGACTCTTTTTGTATATGCCGTTCTTTTATATTTTTCATAAACTCTTCTATCAACGGTAAGATATCTTCCGCTTTTTTCTGATCGTAGCAGATTCATTCCAACGGACATCAATCGGTCCGGAGACGATTCCATATAAAAGGGACTACATTCCGGAAGTCCGTTTCAATCCCCGCATCACGTAACAGGATAAGGGCAGAAAGGCTGATAACTTCTGCATATACCTTTTTTACCTCTCTCAGGATCATAAGGGCAGCAGTAGCCTTTCCTGCTATCTTATCAGCTATGGAAGCATCTTTGAGAAAAGAGGGTTTATTGACTACCATATCATACAGATCAGCTACTCCAGGCTGATAAAAAGTGAATACCTCCCCATAGTTTTCTACTACACAGGAATAATTGTCTCCACGCAGCCGGTTTATAATCTTTTCCATTTTATTTGGTCATACCAATTTCCCGGAGCCACTTCTCTACATCGGGCAGGGCACTATCTACCGAACCACCACGCACCGGAAGTCCTTTCAGCACGTTGGCTTTTGGAGCGAGTTTCTCAATATCGGTTATACTTGCACCCAGACGGCTACCTTCGTGGGTGATAAAGGGGACAATGGTTTTGCCTTCAAAATCATTGTCTTCCAGAAAAGTCATTACCGCAGGAGCAATAGTATTCCACCAGTTAGGAGAGCCCAGATAAATAATATCATATTCCTCAAAATCGGGTATGGTAGTTCTCAGAGCAGGACGATATCCGGATTCGAGCTCCTTTTTTGCCTGTGTAGTTACCTTATTGTAAACCGCCGGATAAGCATCTACGGTTTCGATGCGGAAAATCTCTCCGCCTACGGTTTTCCGGATGTGTTCGGCTACCACACGGGTATTGCCGTTGCGCAGAGAATAATAAGCAATCAATACTTTCTTTTCGTTACCTGTCTGTGCAAACATAGGGATGCTGTTGGCTGTAAAAAGTGTTGTCATAAGGAAGATTAAAATTTTTGTTTTCATAACCGGACTATTTTTTTGATGAATTACCGATACAAAGTAACGGTAGATAAAAAAGAATAAGTAGGGCTCTTCAAACGATTCCTTGTTCAAATCAAACATCCGGAAAACTTTATCTGATCCGGTCTGTTTAAAAT
>JAJPZL010000237.1:0-1123 GCA_021204375.1 Bacteroides sp. | reverse complement strand
ACTTAATAAATAGCGTTTATGAACAATCAAAAAGAAAATGTAGCAGGTAAAGTCGTAGTGATTACCGGAGCAAGTAGCGGATTGGGTGAAGCAACAGCCCGCATGTTGTCGAAACTGGGTGCTACGGTAGTGTTAGGCGCACGCCGTTTCGACCGTTTGCAGAAGCTGGCAGATGAGATTAACGGTAAAGGTGGCAAAGCCCATGCAGTACAGACAGATGTAATAGATGCGAAACAGGTGCAAAACCTTGTAGACGAAGCGGTAAAGAAATTCGGCAGGATCGATGTGATACTGAATAATGCGGGATTGATGCCGCAATCTCCCTTAGAAAAACTCCGCATGGATGATTGGGATAAGATGATCGATATGAATATCAAAGGTGTACTCTATGGGATTGCCGCTGCATTTCCCTCTATGAAGGAGCAAAAGTCGGGGTAGATCATCAATGTCTCTTCCGTAGCAGGACATGTGGTGAGTCCGGGCAGTGCGGTCTATTCGGCTACAAAATATGCAGTGCGTGCGCTGACGGAGGGGCTGCGCCAGGAGGTGAAGCCGTACAACATCCGTGCAGCCATTATCTCTCCGGGAGCGGTGCAGTCAGAACTTCCGGCGAGTTCTACCGATCCCGAAATGGCAAAGAAGATGGAAGCATTTTACAAGGAATATGCCATTCCGGCAGATTCTTTTGCACGTGCGGTAGTGTTTGCTATCAGTCAGCCGGAAGAGGTGAATGTGAATGAGATCTTGTTCCGTCCGACAAAACAACAGCTATAATACTTTCTGATAACTAACACAAACGTATTTCTTAATCAACGATAAGCCCGGAAAATGTATGCACTACATCTTCCGGGCTATTTTATACCATTCGTCCAAATCGTTACGGATACTAAAAGTTCATCCTATCGCTTTTATGCTTATTCGTTTGTCGCTACTTTGTATTGCTCATCGCTTACAGGCTCCAACCATGTGTTCTGATTGGTTTGCGGATTGCAGGCGATGGCAAGATGTGAAAACCAACTATCCGGTGCGGCTCCGTGCCAGTGTTCTACGTTGGGGGCGATCTCTATGGGTCCATACAAATTGTCCGATTGTCCAGGGATAGTCGTCGGCCAGTGCAAAGTCT
>JAJPZL010000010.1 GCA_021204375.1 Bacteroides sp. | reverse complement strand
GAAAAGCCGGATAGCAATTTCCCCCCGCCCGTTCTTCCCCTATTTATAACGGTCACATTAAGGAAAGAAAGCCATTTTTCACATTATTTTCAGATCAAAACAAAAACTTATTGAACAAAAAGAGTTTTCTTTGCATTCCAATTTATAAAAAGATAATGAACAACAGTACTTTTCCACTACTTATCCTATTCCTTCTTGCCTTTACTGTAAAAGCTCAGGAGACGATCTCTACCCCTCTCTCTTCCCGAAGAGGTATCCGCAGAAGAATCGGTAAAAAACAGCACAACCTGCACTATAATATTCTGGGCGGTCCCGGGTATACACCCGATTACGGAGTAGTACTGGGAGGAAGCGCGCTGGCAACTTTCCGGATGAACCCTTCAGACACCGCCCAGCTTCGTTCCGTGGTGCCACTCTCACTTGCCGTTATGTTCAAAGGAGGATTCAACATCAGTTCCCGGCCACAGCTCTTTTTCAAACACGACCGGATGCGTATTTTCGGAGAGTTCCGCTATAAGAACACCTTAGATAACTATTATGACGTAGGCTACTCCACCAACAAGAATTTTGAGCGGGGCAAGGAGCACAGTGAGTTCCGTTACAACCAGATCAAGATCAATCCCCGGGTCATGTTCCGTATCAAAGAGACCGCTCTCTTTATCGGGCCCCAGTTCGACCTGAATTACGACAAATTCAAGAAACCGGCCGAAGGGATCGTTCAGGATCCCTCCTATATAAAAGCCGGAGGCGATGCAGACGGATACAGTAACTTCAGCTCAGGGCTCGGTTTCCTGGTAAGTTATGACACACGGGATATACCGGCTAATGCCTATCGCGGTATCTTCCTGGATGCCAAAGGAATGGCCTATACCAAACTCACAGGCAGCAACAACAACTTCTATCAACTCGATTTTGAGTATAGCCAGTATAAATCGGTAGGCAACCGGAAAGTAATCGCCTGGACAGCGCAATCCAAAAACGGTTTCGGTACGATTCCCCTCAACCAGTACAACCTTCTGGGTACTCCGTGGGACCTGCGGGGCTATTACATGGGACAATACCAGGATAAATCAGTCCACGTAGCCCTGGCAGAGTACCGGCAGATGATCACTACCAGCGGGGCTACTAAAATAAAACGCCTCATCAACCGTGTAGGATTTGCAGCCTGGGGAGGAACCGGATTTATGGGCCCCACCCCGGGGAAGATCGAAGGCGTACTACCCAACGTAGGAGCAGGATTGCGGATCGAACTGCAACCACGCATGAATATCCGGTTCGATGTAGGCCGTGATTTCAAGAATAACAGTACGTTATTCTATATGAATATAACGGAAGCTTTTTAAAAGAAACGAGCGGATCCTGATCACTTAAATCTCTTTTTCAGGATCCGGACCGCATTCAGGATAGCGATCAAGGCTACTCCTACATCAGCAAATACCGCTGCCCACATCGTCACATAGCCCAGGGCACCCAACAGCAGGATCACGATCTTTATCCCCAGAGCCAGGACAATATTCTGCATCACGATCCGTTTGGTAGAACGGGCTATCTGCATAGCCGTAGCGATCCGGGAGGGCTGGTCGGTCTGGATCACCACATCCGCCACCTCTATAGCCGCATCTGCCCCCACTCCCCCCATAACAATACCCACATCGCTCATGGCCAGTACCGGGGCATCGTTTATCCAATCTCCTACAAAGGCGGTCATACGCCGCGGGTCGCTCTTTAACTCCTCTATATAACGTACCTTATCCTCCGGTAAAAGATCCCCCAAGGCACTATCCAACCGCAAGGTAGCAGCCACCTTTTCCACCAGGGCCGACCGGCCTCCACTCAACATAACGATCTCCTCCACTCCCTGCTTACGCAGGTTTCTTACAGCCCGGGCAGCATCCTCTTTCAGTTCATCCGCAATCACTATATAACCCTCATACATCCCGTTAACAGCAACCAGTACCACCGTTTCGGCCATAGCATCTATCCGCGGATCATAGGAGATCCCCTCTTTCAACAGCAACCGGTCATTACCCGCCACTACCCTGCTCCCCTCTATCAGGCCTGTGATCCCATATCCGGCTATCTCCCGTACCTCTTCCACTACAGGTAATACCCCTCTTTCTTCCAGCCCATAGGCCACAATAGCTTTTGCAACCGGATGGTTGGAGTACCCCTCCAGTGCCACTACCTTTCTCAGGAACTCCCTCTCATCCGGCCCGGCAGCAACAACCCGTTGCACTTTAAATACCCCTTTGGTAAGCGTACCGGTCTTATCCATCACCACCGTATTTACCAAGCCCATCCTATCTAAAAAACCCGCCCCCTTAAAAAGGATCCCGTTGCGCGAAGCAGCCCCGATCCCACCGAAATAACTCAGCGGTACAGAGATCACCAAAGCACACGGGCAGGAGATAACCAGAAAGACCAGTGCCCGGTAGAACCAGGTTTCAAACTGATAATCGTGCACAAAGAATCCCGGTAGCACAGTAATAGCCACAGCCAGCAGAAAAACCAGGGGCGTATACACTTTCGCAAAACGGGCAATCAGCAGTTCCGTTTTAGCCTTCCGGGTAGTAGCCTGCTGTACCATCTCCAGGATACGGGCCAGCGAACTATCGGCATACTCTTTCTCCACCTCTACCTCGATCACCCTATCCAGGTTAACCATCCCCGCCAGTACACGCTCTCCCTCTCGGATCGTAGCAGGCACACTCTCTCCCGTCAGGGCAGCCGTATTGAAACTACTTACAGGCGAGAGCATCCTCCCGTCCAACGGCACCTTCTCACCCGCTTTCACCCGAATCCTCTCTCTTACCGATACACTTTCGGGAGAGACCACCCGGTACATCCCCTCCCGAAACACAGTGGCCCGGTCAGGACGAATATCCAGCAAAGCCCGGATATTCCCTTTAGCCCTGTTTACTGCCGCATCCTGAAACAATTCCCCTACGGAATAGAACAGCATCACCGCTACCCCTTCGGGATACTCCCCGATAAAAAAAGCTCCCAGGGTAGCCAGGGCCATCAAAGAGAACTCATTAAAAAAGTCTCCGTGGCGCACACCTTCCTATACCTCCTTCCAGACAGGCACCCCTACCGGAAGATAAGCTATCCCATAATAGTACAAACGGGCCGGGCCTGTTAAAAAGGAGAAGCCAAAAATATGATCTGCCGCCAACCCTGCCAGCAGCAAAAGAAAACTGATGCCTGCCGGCAGATACCTTCGCCATCCGGCCCGTTCCTTCCCCTCCTGAAAAGAAGCATAGGTATACGAACAACCACATCCGCCACACGCTATATCCTGATCCTTTCTTTCCTGTTGATCCATTTCCCTGTTATTTCTTGTTAGGTTTCTGTATGCAAAGGTAAACGAACTCCCCTGCAACCTGGTTGCAAAGTGAACGGCGAAGAAGAGATAAAAAGAGCAGGAAGAAGATAATTTTATAAATCAAACCCATAATTATATAACATCCCTACCCCCTTTCACCCTTACCTTTGCAAAGAGAGATCAAACAAAAACTCTATCAAACAATTATTTATCTTAAAAAAGCAATTAAAATAACCACCCATACCACCATAAAAAACATTTCCACTCCTCCATATAAGTTGCGCCGGCTGCGCAGCCCGTATAGAGAAGATAATCGCTCGGCAACCGGGTGTAAAAGAGGCAGCCGTCAATTTTGCCACCGCTGCCGTAACCCTAACGTACGATCCTGCCAGCATTTCAGAGCAGGCTCTCCGCACGAAAGTACAAGAAGCTGGCTACGACCTGATCATCGAAACAGATACCGGAAAAGAGGAGACCGAAAAGATCCGGCAACAAGAGTATAACAGCCTGAAAAAGCGTACTACCTGGGCCCTTCTCCTTTCAATCCCCATAGCAGTGACAGGTATATTCTTTATGGGTGTTCCCTATGCCGGCGAACTCATGTGGCTCCTCTCCACCCCGGTTATCTTCGGGTTCGGACGCAGCTTCTTTATAAGTGCCTGGAAACAACTCCGGCAGGGGTCGGCTAATATGGATACCCTGGTAACCCTGAGCACAGGCATAGCCTATCTCTTTAGCCTGTTCAATCTCTTCTTTCCCGGGTTCTGGCTCTCCCGTGGTATCCATCCCCATCTATATTTCGAAGCCGCCAGTGTTATTATCGCCTTTATCCTGCTGGGACGCCTGCTGGAAGAGAGGGCTCGGGGAAACACCACATCCGCTATAAAAAACTGATGAGATTACAACATAAAACAGTCCATATTCTGAGCGAAGAGGGTACCTTGCAGGAGATCCCAGTCACCCAGATAACCCAAGGAGATATAGTCGTTGTCAAACCCGGCGAAAAGATCGCAGTAGACGGCCAGGTGATCCGGGGAAGCTCCTACGTAGACGAAAGCATGCTCAGCGGCGAACCGGTTACCGTCCTGAAAGAGAAAGACTCACCCGTCTTTACAGGAACCATCAACCAGAAAGGAAGTTTCCGTTTCCGGGCAGAAAAGGTGGGAGCCGAAACCATACTCTCACAGATCATCCGCATGGTACAACAGGCACAAGGCAGTAAAGCCCCGGTACAAAAACTGGTAGATAAAATAGCCGCCATCTTCGTTCCGACAATGATCGGAATAGCCCTCCTCTCCCTGGTTCTATGGCTCCTGCTCGATCCGGTAGGCGGAGTCACCCACGGCCTGCTCGCACTGGTAACCGTCCTTATCATTGCCTGTCCATGCGCCTTGGGACTCGCCACCCCTACCGCCATTACGGTCGGTATCGGAAAAGGTGCCCAAAGCGGTATCCTCATACGCGATGCCGAAAGCCTCGAAACAGCCCGGGAGATCGATACAATCGTACTGGATAAAACAGGCACCCTCACCGAAGGAGAGCCGGTGCTGATCGACCTCATCTGGCTGGAAAGCGATAATACCGGAAGAGATATCTTTTACCACCTTGAAAAGCTATCCGAACACCCCCTGGCAGAGGCAGTGACCCACTATCTCCGTGGAAATACTACCCCGGTAACCATCGGGAACGTTGAAGCCATTCCCGGAAAAGGGATCCGGGGAAACGTAGAAGGGAGAACATACTATGCAGGCAATAGCAAACTATTACAGGAATTATCCCTCCTTGTTAATCACCATTTACAGGAAGAGGCCACACGGATGACGGATGAGAGGCAAACAGTTATCTGGTTTACCGACAACCGCCAGGCCCTGGCCGTAGCAGGCATTACCGACCGCCTCAAAGAGAGCTCCCTCCGGGCCGTCCGGCAACTCAAAGAAGAAGGATTGGAGATTTTTATGCTGACGGGAGACAACGAAGCCACAGCCGCCCATATAGCCCGGCAGACAGGCATTACTCGCTACCGGGCAGAAGTACTACCCCGAGATAAAGCCGCCTTTGTCAAAGAGCTGCAAACAGCAAGCAGAAGAGTAGCCATGATAGGCGACGGCATCAACGACAGTGCCGCCCTGGCAGAAGCCGACCTGGGCATAGCCATGGGAAAAGGGAGCGATATTGCCATGGATGCAGCCGGGATGACCCTTATCTCCTCCGACCTGACCAAAGTACCCGAAGCCATCCGGCTCTCCCGGCTTACCGTCAGGACCATCCGGCAAAACCTCTTCTGGGCCTTTATATACAACCTTATCGCCATCCCCGTTGCAGCAGGCATTCTCTACCCCGTGAATGACTTCCTGCTCAACCCCATGATCGCAGGAGCAGCCATGGCACTCAGTAGCCTCAGTGTAGTAACCAACAGCCTGCGCCTGAAAAACGCTCGAACCAGATAAGGTTTTTATCCGTTTATTACTATATTTACCCCTGAACCCTACTTCATGGAAAAGAACCGTTTTATAGAGATATGTGCCAACTCCGCCACTAGTTGCGTAGAGGCAGAAGCCGGAGGAGCCCGCCGGGTAGAATTATGTGCCGGAATTCCCGAAGGCGGCACCACCCCCGGCTACGGAGAGATACGCACCGCACAGGAACTCACCTCTACCCTGGCCATCCACATCCTGGTCCGTCCGCGGGGAGGAAATTTCCTCTATACCCCCGCAGAGATAAACTCCATGCTGAACGACATCCGTATGGCACACGACCTCGGATTACAAGGCATTGCCATCGGTTGCCTCACCCGCCAGGGAGAGATCGACCTGGCCCTGCTCGATAAACTCATGGAAGCAGCAGGCTCTATGTCTGTCACTTTCCATCGGGCATTCGACCTCTGCCGCGATCCCTTCCGGGCCATGGAGCACCTGATCGATGTAGGCTACCATCGGATCCTCACCTCCGGACAACAACCCGATGCTGAAAAAGGCCTTCCACTGATCGCCGAACTGGTCAAACAGGCTGCCGGACGCATCACGATCATGCCCGGCGGCGGAGTCCGTGCCCACAAC
>JAJPZL010000038.1 GCA_021204375.1 Bacteroides sp. | reverse complement strand
GCAAAGAATGTCTAACAAAGTGGAAAACATGCACACCATATTTGTGTTGCTGTTTTCAGTATGCACCGTGGCTCTATCCGCGCAGAATGTTACTCTGACCGGTAACGTTACAGACACTGCAGGGGAGACCGTTATCGGTGCATCAGTTTTGGAAAAAGGTACTACCAACGGTGTGATCACCGACCTGGATGGTAACTTTACACTAAAAGTGTCAGGGAATGCTCCCATTGTTATCTCTTATGTGGGTATGGTTACCCAAGAAATCAACGTACGAGGTAAAACCCATATTAACGTGGTTTTACAGGACGATGCCAAGGCATTGGACGAAGTAGTAGTGATCGGTTACGGTACCGTATCAAAACGAGACCTTACCGGTTCGGTGGCTTCCGTAAGCGCCAAACAGTTAGAAGTAGTGCCCGTATCCAGTGCCGCAGAAGCACTCACCGGTAAACTTCCCGGGGTATCGATTATGACTACAGACGGTTCTCCGGATGCAGATATCAAGATCCGTGTACGTGGAGGTGGTTCTCTCTCACAGGACAACTCTCCTTTATACATTGTAGATGGTTTTGAAGCAGCCAGCATCAGTGACATTGCTCCCAGTGAGATCCAGAGTATCGACGTATTGAAAGATGCCTCTTCTACTGCCATCTATGGGTCCAAAGGTGCCAACGGGGTAATTATCGTTACTACCAAAAGCGGACACGAAGGAAAAGCAGTCGTTAACTTCGGAGCCTCTTTCGGTTTCAGGAAAGCAACTAAATTTGTAAAAGCCCTGAGTCCCTACGAATATGTTTACTATCAGTACGAAATCGGTTCTACCGACTACGGTGAGTCGTATCAGGATCTCGAAATATGGAAATCTGTAGAAGGTAGTGACTATCAGGATCTGATATTTGGCCGTACCGGTAACCAGACCCAATACAATGTAAGTGTAAGCGGGGGTAGCAAAGAGACAAAATATAGCCTGAACTTCAATCACAGTGACGAAAAAAGTATCATGCGTGGTTCAGCTTTTGGTAGAGATAACATCAATGCAAAGGTTAATACCAACCTCAACCAGTGGTTATCACTCGACTTCCAGGCACGTTTAAGCAATCGGAATGTAGAGGGTCTGGGTAGTGGAGCCGATACCAATGAGTCCAATGCAGCCAACTCTATCGTAGCTAACTCAGTAAGATACCGTCCGGTAGAACCTATCTTAAATAACACTGACGATGAAGAGAGTAGTACCCGCACCTTTAATCCGGCAGAACGCCTGGATGCCACTTACAAGAAAGTCAATACGTTCAGTCAAACCTACAATACAGGATTAACCTGGAAACCATTTAAGAACATTACAGCCCGCAGCGAATTCGGTTACACCTGGACCTACACCGATACCGACCAGGCATGGGAAGCACCCGCTACACAAAACTCCAGATACGGAGGTTCCGGTATGCCACAGGCTGTACTGAACAGAAGAACCAGGCAATACTGGAAAAATGCCAATACCATTACTTACGACAACAAGAAACTCTTTGGTGGCCGGGATAAAATCAATGTCATGGTTGGACACGAGGTAAGCAGCCTGCAGGATAAAATCAAAGAGATGGTCTCCATCAGGTTTGCCGGTGATATGACCATTGATGAGGTCTTAGCCTACATGGGTACCGGAGAAGCCATGGCTAATCAGACTACCATCGGTGCTAAAGAAACCATGGTCTCTTTCTTCGGACGTGCTAACTATACATTGAACGAAAAATATCTGCTCACCGTAACCATGCGTGCGGATGGTTCCAGTAAGTTTGCCAGCGGAAACCAGTGGGGATTCTTCCCGTCAGCAGCCCTTGCCTGGCGTGTTTCCGATGAAGCTTTTATGAAAAGTACACAAGACTGGTTATCTAACCTGAAGTTACGTTTAAGCTTCGGTTCCGCCGGTAACAACCGTATCAGCTCCGGGCTGATCGTTCCCAACTACTCACTCTCCAGTAATACCTCCAAAGGGCCTTACTTCGGTGGCACCAATGCTACCATGCTGCAAATAGGAAGCGACCTCTACAACCCCGACCTTACCTGGGAAACTACTATAACCCGCAACCTGGGTCTTGACTACGGATTCTGGGATAACAGACTCTCAGGAACATTAGACCTTTACTGGAATACCACCAAAGACCTGCTCATGAGAACCAAGATCGCAGAGAACAGCGGCTACGAGTACCAGTACCAGAACTTCGGTAAAACAGAGAACAAAGGGATTGAACTCTCCGCCACAGCCGTTCTTGTAGATAACAAGAATTTCAACCTCGATTTCAACTTCAATATCTCTTACAACAACAACCGTATCAAAGAACTGAATATGGAGAACCCCTGGCAAAGCAGTAACTGGGCAGGTTCTACACTTCAGAAGTACGAAGACTTCCGTGTAGAAGCCGGTTCACGCCTGGGAGAGGTATGGGGATATAAAATGACCGGATACTACACTCCTTACGATGCAGTGAACAACCCTAACGGAGAGTTGATCTTGGACGGAACCACCTGGAAACTCCGTGAAGGCGTACAAACCACAGCCATCGGGAACAACCTCTATCCGGGAGGTCTGAAAGTAGAGTGCGATGAGAACGGCGATCCGATCAAACAAAGGCTCGGTAATACCATCGCTCCCTGGACGGGAGGTTTCGGACTCAATGCCCGGTATAAGAACTTTGACCTGAGCGCCTTCTTTAACTACTCGATCGGTAATGTACTGATCAACGGTACCAAACTGGCAACCAGTTTCTATTCAGGTAGCTCAAAAGGTTACAACCTGAACAATGACTTCACACTGGATAAACGCTATACATGGATCGACCCGGACAACGGATTGAACATCGGACGTCCCGGCAGTGGTACCATTCAACAATACGGCGGAGCCGAAGGTATCATTGCCAGACTCAACGAATTAAATGCAGATGCACAGATCTATAACCCTGCAGCCGTAACAACCATGCAGTTGATTGATTATGCTGTCGAAAAAGCATCTTTCCTGCGTGTAAGTAATATCTCCGTAGGTTATACTCTGCCCAGAAATTTCCTTTCTAAAATTTACCTGCAGAATGCAAGAATATATGTAACAGGCTATAACCTATTCTGCTTCACCAACTACTCAGGCGCAGATCCCGAAGTAGACACAAGCAGTAAAAATAATGCGATGACTCCGGGTGTTGACTATGCAGCCTACCCCAAGAGCCGCTCCTTCGTAGCGGGTATTAATGTTACATTTTAATTAAAAGAAGAGAATCAAAATGAAAAATATATTTAAAACACTCATACTGGGTGCAGGTCTCCTTGGAATGGTCTCTTGCTCATACTTCCTGGACCAGGATTCACCCTCCGAACTAGATCAGAATACCGTATTCAATTCTACCTATTATACAGGTTTGGCGCTGAACAAAGTATATGGTGACTTAACCCAGGACCAGACATATTCCCAATACCTCTCTATCGTATGGGTATTGAATTCAGATTGTGAACTGGTAGACGGTCTGGGTAACGACGCCTACCTCACCAGTGAACGCGGTAATATGAACTACAACGCCACTCCGGGATGGGCCAGCCTGGCCAGTATGTGGACCGCCATGTACCGCATGATCGAAAATGCTAACCTGGTCATCGAAGGGATCGAAGGGAGCCCGTTACTCAGTAACGAAGGTTCCGACCGTACTACTATGCTCCGTTACAAGGGAGAAGCCCTGACGCTTCGCGCGATGCTCCACCTAGACCTGATCCGTTATTTCGGGGATATACCCATGAAAATGGAAACTACACAACCCAGCCTGGAAAATGTCTACCTGGGTAAAACAAATCGGGACGAAATTATGGATCGCCTGATCGAAGACCTTGAAGAAGCCATTGAGTACCTTCCCTGGGCCGGAGAAGTCTCTACCTATACCACCGAACATATCACCAAAGGATATGCACATGCCCTGTTAGCTAACATTGCCCTGACCCGTTCGGGATGGAATATCCGTGAAAAAGCACTCGAAGGCTACATCACAGCAACTTATAGCGATCCGGTTTATCCGACCCAGCGTTGCGACGACCAGACCCGGAAAGCCATGTACGAGCTTGCGCTCCAGCACCTCTCCGCTATTATGACCTCCAATGTTCATAACCTCAATCCCTCTATTGAGAACCACTGGTACCTGATCAACCAGCGCGTACTGGATGAGACTTACAAAGAAAATATCTTCGAGATCCCGATGGGGCTTGCCAGAAGCGGTGAACTCGGTTATACAGTAGGTGTCAGGATCAACGGTTCCAGTAGCCGTTACGGTGTAAAAGGAAACTCATCCGGTAAACTTAAACTGACAGCTCCCTACTTCTGGTCGTTCGATAAAAAGGACCTTCGCCGTGACCTGACAGTAGCCGGCTATCAATTGAAAGAAGACAACGGCGTACTCATTGAAGAGATGCTGGGAAATGCTCCTTTCGGTCTCTACTGTGCGAAATGGGACATCCGTAAAATGAACGAAGAGTGGCGCCAGGCCGCTATCGATGCCGGAGATGCCAAATGTATGACCGGTATCAACGTAGTAAAAATGCGGTATGCCAACATCCTACTCATGTATGCCGAAGTAATGAACGAACTGTACGGTCCCGACGTGGCAGGACCTGCCGGAATGAGTGCAAGACAGGCGTTAAGCGAACTTCACACCCGCTCCTTTGCCGACGCGGACAAAGCAGCAGCTGCTGCCTATATAGCTTCTATTCCCGCAGATCAGTTCTTTGATGCCATCGTAGATGAAAACGCATGGGAGCTGGCAGGCGAAGGCTTCCGCAAGTTCGACCTTATCCGCTGGAACCTGCTTGTTGTAAAAACAGAGCAGTTTAAAGAAGAGTATGTAACTCAGATGGAAGAGGAGTATCCCGCTAAAGTTTACTTCAAGTACAACGACGATATGTCTATCGATATGTCCAGTGTACATTGGTACGAAGAACCCGATGATACCTCCGGTTATGAAAGCAATTCTTTCTGGGGCGCCGAGCGTACAGCAACTACCCAAACTCAGTTAACAGTGAACCTCCCCTCCATCAGTTCAGGTTTGTTGAACGATCCGCAAGTAATTAACAGATACCTGCTCCCGATTGGTTCTACAACTATTTCAGCAGCCAACGGCGCCCTAAGTAACTCTTACGGATATAGTAACTAATTTAATAGCAATGAAAAAGATGAAAAATTTAAAATATATGGCATTGTCAGGAGTAGTACTACTCCTGTCGGCCCTCTCCTTTACTGCCTGTACCGATGGCAATGATTGGGATGTGGATAAATCCTACGACCGACTCTTCAGCGTACAGAACTTAAGTGTAAGCGCCACAGAAACAGAGGTAACAGTAACCTGGACAGGAACGTCCGATACCGAATATTATATTATTGAGTTAAGTCAGGAATCCCTCTACGACACTATTCCGCTCAATGGTACGGAAACCTCTATGATATACGGGGAAGATAAATCAATTACCCGTTCTCCTTATACCATTACCGGTCTGGATGCAGCAACCGAATACTTTATCCGTATCAAAGGAATGTCTGATGTAAAAGAGGAATCCAGATGGTTTTACTTGGAAGATGTATTTTTCAAAACCAAGTCAGAACAAATTATTGAAAGCGTAGTACCGAGCATTAATACTGCAGTTGTTAACTGGACTCCCGGTTTAACAGTAGATGTATTAGCAGTACTAAAAAATAATGAAGTAGTTCAAAGAATTACCTTATCAGCTACTGCTATTCAGGAAGGTACTTATACTCTTGAAGATCTGGAATCCAACTCTTCTTACACAGTAGTGATTTATAATGGTGAAGCTATAAGGGGACAAATGATATTCACTACAGTACGTGATATTCCAGAAGCTTCTTTGACGTTATTCTTAAATGCTGGTGATGTTCTGGATCAGAATTATCTTGATAGAGAAATTGATCCGGCCCTACATTCAACTGTGACAATTGTTTTCGAAGAAAATGCAGAGTTTTATAACGCATCATCTATTACTTTACCAGGTAGTGTATCTTTTACTTTCTATGGGATGCCGGGAGAAAAGAAGCCAATTATTGGTATCAATCTAATCACATTTGGTAGCCAGCACGATTTTATTTCTTTCCAGAATCTCAATATTACCGGTATAGGCATTAAAGAAGATGGTTCTACTTTCTCAATGAACTATCTTTTTAACCAAGGAAATAATCCTACACAAGTAGGAACATTAGAGTTTATTGATTGTTATTTTCATGATTTTGTAAATAGCCTCATCAGATTACAAGGTACTCCCATTAAAATTATTGAGAATCTTAAAGTAGAGAACTCTATTATTAAAGGTGGCACAACAGCACAATATAGTCTCATCCATGTAGATGCAAATTCTGGATCAGGAAAAATTGAAAATATATCATTCAATGAGTCAACTATTTG
>JAJPZL010000222.1 GCA_021204375.1 Bacteroides sp. | reverse complement strand
GATGGGAAAGAGTTCAGTTTATTATGGAGAAAGAGGGTTTTAATAAAAACTCTTTTAGCCAGGCCATTGGTTTATCTAACAATGTAACTATTACCCGGATTATCAATGAAAAACGGAATCCTTCCCGGTCAACCTGTGAGAAGATCATAGAACATTTTCCGAAATATAGTTTTGAATGGTTATTCAATGGGGTAGGAGAACCTGAAAATAAGCCCCGGAATTATCCTCATCCGTTGGAGGCTTTGCGGGCTTCCATCTCTTCTTCGGGCGCCAGGCTTAGCCGTAAAGTTCGTAAGCGGTTGCTGGAGTTCCTGGCTCTTAAATATGTTACGCTGGATGAATTCTTAAACCACATTGGTGAAGATCCGCACTCCTGGGAGGAAGAGCTCGACGAGGACAGAGAAAATTCCCGGTTCATCCGTAAAGTGCGTAAGTATGTTCCTGAACTGAATATAGATTGGCTTCTTAAAGGGGAGGGTGGTATGTTTGAAAGCAGTAATATAGTAGCAGAGCGAGCCATTACCTATCATACGGCTGATGTGGTTCCTGCCGGAGGGCAGAATAATTATCGCCTGATCCCGCTTTATAGCCTGGATGTAGTAGGAGGGATCAACAATCAGGAGATGGATATAATGGGATATATTACCGGTTATATGCCTTTTGTAAATGCCCTTCCTGAAGATATTGCGGTAGTGGTAACCGGGAACAGTATGTATCCCACCTTTCCTGCCGGTTGTTATGTACAGATCAGGAAGATAGAGATGTGGCGTCACTATATTGAATTCGGGCAGGTGCACATCATTGATTTGTTGGATGGCCGCCGCCTTATTAAAGAGATACGTAAAGGAAGGGACGATCAACACTTTAAGCTTATCTCCCATAACAAGGATTTTGATGATACCGAAGTACCCATTGATTTTATCAACGCTGTGTGGTTAGTACTGGCTAAGTACATAAAAGCTGTTATGTAATATAATAAGGTGTAACTTTCAACCCTTTCTCAGAGCCTGTTTATCAGTTCTCGTTGCTTATTTAAATAGAGGATGCGCTCTTTCTCGCTGCTTTCCGAAATAAGGGTTGAATGTCTTTTCAAAGAGAGTACCCACTCTTTTATCTTTTCAAAAGAGTGTATATCTTTTGCTACAATTCCGTTGAGTATAAATATCTTAATTACGGCTATATATAGCTCTTCACTTTGTATGTACCAGTAGCTGGTGTCGAAATTTACACTCGAAATATACACATTCACCTTGTTACCGGTATTTTGAAAGGTACCGGTCTCGCATAACTGCTCCAGGTCGTCGATCACATGCAGCAGATCTTCTTTAAGCCGGCCTACATCCTCAGGAGTCATCAATCCGATATTCCTGGAATACTTGATATCCTGTATAATGTAAGCAAACAGGGAGTGGTCAAATATATAGTGGGTATAGCTAATGTTGTGAGCAACCTTCAGGTTGAAAGCAGTAATCTCCCTGATCTTATCCGTAATAACAATATCCTTATAGTGAACCGGAATTTTGGTATTGGAGAAACTTTGATACCTCCATTTAAAAATGTAAAAACGGGTAAGACTCTCATAGTTGATATAAACCGGCAAAGGAAGAATATTAGTGAGTTCGCCTCCCTCAGAATATCCCTTTTCAGTCACCTTTTTCATCAGGTTAGCAAATTCCGCCAGTAACGAAATATCAGTCTGCTCATGAAGATTTTCGATCATTAGCAGGTTCTGTGTGGTGGTATCCAGGGTAGACTGTGTAAGAAGGGCATCCAGCGAAATACCCAGTTCCTGCGATAAAACAGCAATTTCCCGGAAACTAAAGGCCACCTCTCCTCGGAGCCGTCGGTATACAGCTACTTTATCAATACCTAATAACTCTACCAGCCGGTTGGTCAGTGTAGAGCGATGGGGGATTTTATTTTTTTACCGCTTCCAGAAAAAGAGTATCATATCTTTTGTTATCCATTGTTGGTTTCTTCCTGTTATTTCTTAAAGCTATGCATAAAAAGCCGAAATTCGTGCAAATTTACAAAAAGATTTTGCGGGAGAAGTAAAAAATAGTATTAGAAAAATATTAGAGTATGGGATCTTGTCATATAGATGTAATGTTTTGCGTTTTAATTCCTCCGGGATTTTACTACTACACTCCTAAAAAACAGAAGAACTTAACAGCCTTACGGCATCGATGGAGGTGGTAAATAGAGGATTACTGGCTGTAGACCCGGTATAATGCTGAAAGATCAAAGGTTATATTGAATCATACTTGCTGTTTTTTATATATTACACCTACAGTGCGTCATCCTGGGTAACTTCATAAACCCTGGCGCTGCCAGGGCCTGAGATAGTATAGGCCTCCGGCCTGTTGACAAATCTTATGGAATGACCGGATTGTAAATCCCGGTAGAGAGAAATGGAGCCTTGAATCAACGGACGACGAAGTTGAAAAGGTTCTACAACAAGGTACTGAACAGTGCAACCCTTTCAGGGCTGGGATATGGTTAACCGTTGACCCGGGGTGCCGCTTTGCTTTACTCTAGTCTATTACTGTATTTCTTATAAGAATAAAATAGCTATCAAAACTCCTTTTTAATACCTTTCCCGTACCCATTCCGGGTACATAAAAACACTTCTGGAAAAAACGTTAAAAGATTACAGCCCATATTATAAAAAAGTATGATATTTGCAGAATGTTTGAAATAGAGGTGACCATATTGGACTTGCTGGTGAAGGGGATGATCGTTGGAGTGATTGTTTCTGCCCCGCTGGGCCCCGTAGGAGTACTCTGTATTCAACGTACTCTTAATAAAGGAAGATGGTACGGTTTTGTAACAGGCCTGGGGGCTTCCGTAAGTGATATTCTCTATGCTTTGCTTACAGGATACGGTATGAGTTTTATCTTCGATTTCCTGGATGCCAACCTCCACTATCTGCAGCTTATCGGTAGTGTCGTTCTGCTGGCATTCGGATACTATACTTTCCGGAGCAATCCTGTTAACGCCCTTCGCCCTACTTCTAATAAAAACGGTACCTATTTCCACAACTTTGTAACGGCCTTTTTTGTTACCATTTCCAACCCCCTTATTATTTTCCTGTTCCTGGGCCTGTACGCCCGGTTTGCCTTTGTGCTTCCCGGTCTTCCCTGGGGCGAACAACTGCTGGGATACATAGCCATTGTCATAGGGGCACTTACCTGGTGGTTCGGGATCACCTATTTTGTCAATAAGGTAAAAAATCGTTTTAACCTGCGGGGGATATGGATGATCAATCGTGTTATCGGAGCCATTGTAATGATTGCATCCATAGCCGGTTTTTTTTTCACCTTGCTTGGAGCTTCTTTATACTGAATATAAGATATGTATATCTCACAGAAACTGAAAAAAGAGAATATAGCGGAATACCTTCTCTATATGTGGCAGGTAGAAGATCTCCTGCGGGCCCATGAACTGGATCCGGAGCGCATTAAGCAGATCCTGGGCCGGCACCAGGAAGATGTAGCCCTGCTTACCTGGTACGAAGAGCTTATTGAAATGATGCGTCTGGAGAATAAGAGAGAATCCGGCCATCTCCAGATCCATACAAACATCCTGATCCTGCTTAGTGACCTGCATCACAATCTGCTTAACTCCCGTAAATATCCTTTTTACGAAGCGAGTTACTACAAAGTACTCCCTTTCATCGTGGAGCTTCGGGCCAAAAACAGGACAGAGGATAAAGGAGAGATAGAGATCTGCTTTGATGCCCTTTACGGAATGCTGCTCCTGCGGCTTCAGCAAAAGGAGATCAACCCTCAGACGGTAGTTGCTTTGCAGGAGATCACCAAATTTATCTCCTCCCTAGCTACCTACTATCACAAAGAAAAGAACGGAGAAGAACTTTTTTAAAGGCTATTTATTCCACCTAATATAGAAACAGATGAATATACTTATAACAGGCGCTAACGGACAATTGGGGAACGAGATCAGGCAGATCGCTGCCACTGACCCGCACCATCACTGGATCTTTACTGATGTACAGGAACTGGATATTACCTGCCAAGAAGCCATCGGGGCCTTTGTTGGTCAACATCAGGTAGAGTGCATTATTAATTGTGCAGCCTATACCGCCGTAGATAACGCAGAAGAGGCCGGTGAGATTGTGACCCGTCTTAACAGCGATGCCCCCGGCTATCTCGCAGAGGCTATGCAGAGCCGCGGAGGAAGCATCATCCATATCTCAACCGATTACGTCTTCAACGGGCAGGGATACAAACCTTACCGGGAGACCGATCCCACTGCTCCTGCATCTGTTTACGGAGGAACCAAACTGGAAGGAGAACGTAGGGTACTCGATGCCTGCCGGCAGGCCGCTGTTATCCGTACCTCCTGGCTCTACTCCACCTATGGGAGCAACTTTGTCAAGACCATGATCCGCCTGGGGCAGGAGCGTGAACAACTATCCGTTATCTTCGATCAGGTAGGTACTCCTACGTACGCTGCCGACCTGACTGCTGCCATCCTCGCCATAATCAATAAGGGGGTAGTCACAGGTATCTACCACTACAGCAACGAAGGAGTCTGCTCCTGGTACGACTTTACCCGTTCTATCCATAAACTGGCCGGGATCACCACCTGTAAAGTATTCCCCATACATACAGAGGATTATCCTACCAAAGCGCCGCGCCCCCACTACTCCGTGATGGATAAAACCCATATAAAAAATACCTACGGGATAGAGATACCCCACTGGGAAGATAGCCTTGAAGTTTGTATCAAACGCCTGGCCCAACCAAACTAAAATATAACAGAAGGATCAGAATATGTTAAGTGAAATAAACAGAAGAAGAACATTTGCTATTATCTCGCACCCCGATGCCGGGAAAACCACCCTCACGGAAAAACTTCTCCTTTTCGGGGGACAGATCCAAGGTAGCCGGTGCCGTAAAAAGCAATAAGATACGTAAAACCGCCACCTCCGACTGGATGGAGATCGAAAAACAGCGTGGTATTTCGGTAACCACCTCCGTTATGGAGTTCGATTACAAGGACTATAAAGTAAATATCCTCGATACTCCCGGTCACCAGGACTTTGCCGAAGATACCTTCCGTACCCTGACCGCCGTAGACAGTGTAATTATTGTGGTAGACGGAGCCAAGGGTGTAGAGACCCAGACCCGCCGGTTGATGGAAGTGTGCCGGATGCGCAAAACACCCGTGATCATTTATGTGAATAAGATGGACCGCGAAGGGCAGGATCCATTCGACCTGCTGGATGAGCTCGAAGAGGAACTCCAGATCAAAGTACGCCCCCTGAGCTGGCCCATCGAACAGGGAGCCCGTTTTAAAGGAGTATACAATATATATGAAGGAAAGCTGGATCTATACCAGCCTTCCAAACAAACCGTAACTGAGAAGGTAGCGCTTGATTTGAATAGCAGCGACCTTGAAAAGAACATCGGGAAAAAAGAGGCTGCCAAGCTCAGGGAAGACCTGGAACTCCTGAAAGGAGTCTATCCTGAGTTTGATGTGAAGGATTACCTGGCCGGAGATATTGCTCCTGTCTTTTTTGGATCAGCCCTCAATAACTTCGGTGTGCAGGAACTTTTGAACTGTTTTGTTGAAATTGCTCCCAATCCCCGTCCTGTACAGGCAGAAGACCGTCTGGTAAGACTCGAAGAGCCCAAATTCACCGGTTTTATCTTTAAGATCACTGCCAATATTGATCCCAATCACCGCTCCTGCGTCGCCTTCTGTAAGGTCTGCTCGGGTAAATTTGTCCGCAACGCACCCTACCTGCATGTGCGCCACGGAAAAACCCTCCGTTTCTCTTCTCCCACGCAATTTATGGCACAAAAGAAGAGCACCATTGACGAGGCTTATCCGGGGGATATCATCGGACTTCCTGATACAGGTAACTTTAAGATCGGGGATACCCTGACCGAAGGAGAGATCCTCCAGTTCAAAGGGCTTCCCAGTTTCTCACCTGAGATGTTCAAATATATTGAGAACTCGGATCCTATGAAGACTAAACAGCTCAACAAAGGGATTGACCAACTGATGGATGAAGGGGTAGCGCAGTTATTTGTAAACCAGTTCAATGGTCGTAAGATCATCGGTACTGTAGGACAGCTTCAGTTTGAAGTGATCCAGTACCGTTTGCTTCATGAATATAACGCCTCCTGCCGCTGGGAGCCACTCAGCTTATATAAAGCCTGCTGGATTGAAAGCGATGATCCTGCTGAACTGGAGAACTTCAAAAAACGCAAATTCCAGTTCATGGCCAAAGATCGGTAAGGAATGGATGTATTCCTGGCCGATAGTAACTATGTACTCCAGATGGCACAAATGGATTTTAAGAATATCCGTTTCCACTTTACCAGCGAGTTTTAAAAAGGAGGATGTTTTTTGTAGATATGGAAGAACCACCGGCTTTATAGAGTTGGTGATTTTTTATTGTTACTTCTAAATTCC
>JAJPZL010000288.1 GCA_021204375.1 Bacteroides sp. | reverse complement strand
ATATCCCATACTGCGATGCAGAATATAGCTTCTATAGAGTGCATCCTGCATCAAGGTAACCCGCCTGTCTTTCGCCGGAATATTAGTACGATAGATACGAAGCTCGCCCGATAGTGCGGTAATAACCTCTTCCCGCCAGTCTCCATCCATATCGGCTATCATAATAATATCTCCTTCTATGCTGCCGGTCAGTGTCTCTCCCTGCCATTTCCATATGCTTTGGGAACGACCTCCGGAGGAAGAGCCGGCACCCCAGCGGTTATCATCTCCTTTAAAGGTTTCCCGTAGTAGATCGGCATCCCACCATACCCAGTTGCGGCAACCCGGTACCTCTTCGTTGGTTGTATTGAGTTTCTTTCCGTCGGCTGTTAGCAGATACTTGTCCCGTCTTCCTCCTTTGGGATCTTCGCTGGCAAAACATTCCAGTCCCGGATGGGTGGGATCAAAGTCGGCCACCATACCGTTTCCTACATGATAGGTAGTCTGGCCGATCCCCCAGATAAGTTTTCCTGTTTTTGCATCTACTACCGATACACCGCGCCCGTCGGTTTTGGTGGGTTCACTGACCATAAATACCTGTAACCCTTCCGAATCGGGTTTTAGTTTGCAGAGGTAAGCTTTATCGCTGTGTCCCAGTCCGGAAGACCACAGGGCGGTACCGTTGCTTTTGAGCATGGCAGAACCTAAAAGGATCTCGTCCCTGCCGTCCCCGGTTACATCGCCGGTTACCATGCTGTGAGCCCCCATGCTGCGGATCACCGGGTTCTCTTCGTCGCCGTCCCAACGCCATAGTTTTTCCAGTTTGCCGTTATTCAGTTGCCAGGCGTCTACTACCATCAGTTTATAAGTACCCCGGGTAGCCAGAATACAGGGTGTTTTTCCATCTAAGTAAGCTATACCGATCTGGTTCCGGTTTTGGCGCACCAGGTTGCCGTAGCGGTCGTTCCGTTCGGGCTAGTCTACCCGGTCTATGACTTCTCCTGTCATACCGTTCAGGATTAGCAGATATTCGCTTCCGCCGTATACGTGATGGTTCTCATCTTTTATATAGTCGTCTCCGGCTGCTTTGAGGGCAACTTCTGCTTTACCGTCTCCGTCAAAGTCATAGGCAATAAAGGGAGAATACCATACGCCGGGTTCTATACCGGGCCCCATATCGTAGGTCCATAACCAGGTACCGTCACTCAGGTAAGCGGAAATCTTGTAAGTGGTACCGGTCTTATCGCCTTCCCGGCTTCCGGGATCGACATTCATAGAGGGAGTCCGTATAATGTAATCGTAGGTTTCGTCTCCGTTCAGGTCGGCCAGGGCTACTTTGCCGGCTCTTTCGTCATTTTTCAGTTTAATAGCTGTATAGTCTTTGTCGGTATCTGCAAAAAAACTACCTCTATCTTGTCGGAAGCAGGCTGGGCTTTTCCTTTGACGATGGATACTATCCAATAGTAAGCAGTGCCTTCTGCCGGTTGTGGGTCGATAAAGTCGCAGGTAGCAGTGATCAGGGATCTGTTTAACCGGCGGGCTTTTCCGTTCACTTCCCGGTATATATGGAAACCGGTCTGAGGATCGTCGCTTTGTAGTAACCGCCAGCTCAGGAAAATTCCGTTCCCATCCTGCGTGCGGGTAGCATAGAGCCCACGGTTTAAGTATTCGGTAATTCTTTCGGTGACAAATCCTTCTGTTTCGGGCTTAGGCTCGTGGCGGAGTTCGAGTACTTCATAGTAATAGTAAGCTTCCCGTGCATCCTGTGCATAGAAAAAAGTTCCTGTCAATAAGAGGAGGAAAATGAAAGTAAGTCTTTTCATGATATGTCTGTTTTTAGTCTGTTAGTAGAAAGGGTTAAGTACCTGTAAGCCGGGTACAACGTATCCTTTTTCTCTCTCTGTCCGGAAAGAGAATGGCAGGTTAAAAAGAGGTTTGATCAGACTTTTATCAGAAAGGGAAATAAAAAGCCGCCGGTCACTTTTCTGAAAAAGTGTTCCGGCGGTATAGCTCAATAGGCTTTTTTATAAAGCGCTTCGATATCACTGATGGAGGTAGAACGGGGATTGCCACCGGTACATACATCGTTAAAGGCTGCTATAGCCAGTTCAGGAATATCTTCTTCTTTTACACCGATCTCATGCAACTTTTGTGGAATACCGATACTGATAGAGAGAGCTTTTACTGCTTCAATAGCGGCCTGTACTCCCTCTTCCGTGCTCATTCCGGCTATATCTACGCCCATGGCTTTGGCTATATCCTTGTATTTGGGAGCAGCGTGGGAATCCGCATTATATTCCATAACATAGGATAATAAAAGCGCATTGGCTACTCCGTGCGGAGTATCGTAAAAAGCTCCCAGAGGGTGAGCCATGGAGTGTACAATACCCAGACCTACGTTGGAGAAGCCCATTCCGGCAATATATTGTGCCTGTGCCATGGCCTCACGGGCAGCAGTATCCTGTCTGTTATCTACCGCGGCTTTCAGGTTCGCGGCGATCATTTGGATCGCTTTGAGTTCAAACATATCACTCATAGCCCAGGCTCCCGGGGTAATGTAGCTTTCAATGGCGTGGGTCAGTGCATCCATACCGGTAGCAGCTGTTAAGCCTTTCGGCATGCTGTACATCAGTTCCGGATCGATAATGGCTACTGCCGGAATATCGTTCGGGTCTATACACACCATCTTCTTTTTAGCCTCTTCGTCAATGATCACATAGTTGATGGTTACCTCGGCGGCAGTACCCGCTGTGGTAGGGAGTGCAAACGTGGGAACGGCTTTGTGTTGGGTCTCTGCCGTACCTTCCAGGGATCTTACATCGGCAAAATCGGGGTTGTTCACTACAATACCTACTCCTTTGGCCGTATCGATGGTAGAACCTCCTCCCAATACTACGATAAAGTCGGCACCGGATGCTTTGTAAGCGGTTACTCCACTTGTTACATTAGCAATGGTGGGGTTTGCTTTTACATCGCTGAAGAGTTCGTACGGAATGTTATTCTCTTCGAATACTTTCGTTACCTGGCCGGCGATACCGAATTTGATGAGATCTTTGTCTGTTACAAAAAAGGCTTTTTTAAAACCACGACGCCGGGCTTCCTCAGCAATGACGCTGCGGCAGCCGGCACCGAAGTAAGAGGTTTCATTCAAAATAATCCTGTACATTCTTATTTACTTTAAAAAACTTGCTCAATCATTTTAGTCAACTTCTGGGAGTCCGAATACCGGTACTAACCCATCTAATTGTTCGTTGGTCATTCCTTCCGGCTCTTCACCGGCCTGTTTGGCATAGAAATAGATCTGTGATGATTTGGAAAGGGTGTCAATCATATCGAATGTTTCGATAATATCTTCTCCCACAGCCAGACAGCCATGTTTTTCCCACATTACCACATCGTGCTTAGCCAGCTCTTTGATGGTAGCGGTAGCCAGGTCCATAGTTCCGGGTATTTCGTAAGGAATGATCCCTACACCGCGCGGAACGATGATGCGGGTCTCGGGGATCATAGACCATAGCATACGGCCCAGTACACCCGGCTGAAGGAACTTTTTAACGTGTGTAAGTGCGATTAGATCGGTCGGGTGGGTATGGCATACTACTTTGGTATCACATCCTCTTACGGAACGCATGTAGTTATGCATAGAGAGGTGAGAGGGAAGCTCCGAAGTAGGAGCGATATCATTATCGGCAATGATATCGTAAGCATCTCCCGCGTCATTCAGACGGATGATCGATCCGTTCTCCATCGGACTCTTAGCTACGTAACGCATACGGCGTCCTGTACCGGTTACAAAGAAATAGTGACCTGCCAGGGCTTTAAACGTAGCGAGAAGTGCTACAGTGCGCAGGGCGGGACGGTTCTTATCCAGTTCGTCCATGAATTCTGAAACATTCACGGAGATATTACCTCCGTTGCGTTCGGCCCATCCGCGTTCCCACAGATAACCGGCTACTTCCGCGATCTGCCATACCTGTACGGCAAGTGCTTTGTTACTTTCTAAAATTGAACTCATAATTTAAGAATATATTTATGCAAGATTTACGCTTGTGCAATAGCTACTACAATGATTGACGAGATCAGTACGAGTAGTCCTACTACCAGTACGGTAATAGTTTGGTTGCTTACTCCTTTCCACTCTTTCAGTATGATACCCCATACATTGGAGAAGGTAACGTTGAGTGACATCAGGATACTCCAGGAAAAGGCCAGGAGCAGCGGGCTCTCAATGAGGAAGCTTTTACCCATTTCCAGTCCGAAGAACTGTGAATACCAGAGTACACCGGCCAGGGCACAAAATAAGATATTATTTATCAGAGTTCCCTTATTGACAGAGAAGTATTGGCCTCCCGTATTGTTTTTTATATTCTGCTGGATACAATAGGCAGCGTTGGTAAGGAATCCTCCGAAGGTTACCAGGAAGATCACAGGTAATCCTGCGTAGAGGGTATCTACTCCTCCCAGAATACCGGCTATTTTGATCGGTGTTCCGGCATCCAGCCCTAAAGCAAAACAGGCACTCATAACCCCTGCCAGGAAAGCTACCAGTAACCCTTTGGTCAGAGCAAAGTCTTTTACGGCTGCTCTTTTTTCTTCTTCGGTCATGTTTTTGGAACGAAGACTACCGGCATAGCCGATAATGGCGATACCTGCCAGGGTGATGCATACTCCGATCAGCAGGATCAATCCTGCTCCGTGCAGCAGATCGGTACCGGCGAAGAGAGCCGGAAAGAGAGTACCGAAAGCGGCACAGGTTCCCAGGGAGATACTTTGTCCCAGGGCTACCCCCAGGTAACGCATACTGAGTCCGAAGGTAAGACCTCCTACTCCCCACAATACTCCATAGAAGATAGCCATTCCGGCACCACCGGCACTCCACAATTCAAACAGGTTACTGCCGGCAGGAATACCTAATGAAGCTCCCAGAAGCGGGAATGCCAGCCAGGCAAAGATACCCTGTATCAGCCAGAAGCACTCCCAAGACCAATCTTTTACCTTGTTGATCGGTACATACGAACTACTCTGTCCGAAGCTACCGATAGCAATGATCAATAATCCTATAATCGTATTCATGTATTTGTACTATTAGAACGGCAGATACCGTAACGGGAAGTAACAGCTCGTTACTTCCCGAAACGGTATTCCATCCTTATCAATCAATTTAACGTTTTGAAGTAACTTCTGCTTCGTACTTCTGGATATCGTAGATATACTCTTCGCCTACGCATACATTGTTTTTCAGACAGAACATATCCCATACGGCGTTCCAGGGAAGGTTCTTGGCTTCTTCCAACAAGGCAAGGCGTTCGAAGAGCTGGTCGTTTGCTTCGTATTCTCTCAGTTGAGCAATGGGTTCCAGGAGAGCCTGGAGGAAACATTTCTGAGTGGCACGTGTACCTACCACATAGGCACCGATACGGTTGATAGATGCATCGAAGTAGTCCAGACCAATGTTAACACGATCCAGTGCTTTGCAGCGGATGATCTCTTTAGCCAGATCCAGTGTATCGTCGTTCATGGTGGTTACGTGGTCTGAATCCCAACGGATCGGACGGCTTACATGAAGCATGATCTCCGGCGTGAAGAGCAGCAAGGAAGAGATTTTGTCTGCAATGCTTTCAGTCAGGTGGAAGTGACCTGTATCCAGGGTAACGATCTTGTTGTTCTTTGCTCCGTAACCTAAGTAGAAGTCATACGAGCCTACTGTATAACTTTCGGCACCGATACCGAAGAGTTTTGCCTCAATACAGTCTTTCATGTTATCATATTTGGTTGCAAAGATCTCATCGAGTGAGTCTTTCAGAAGCTGACGGTAAAGGAGGCGGTTCACAGTCTGGTCCTTGCTGCCATCGTGTACCCAGAGGTTCATTACACAGAGGCTTCCCTGGTATTTACCCATCGCTTCAGCGATAGCACGGCTTCTCTTGGTGTGTTCGATCCAGAAGTCACGGATCTCTTTATCGGGGTTAGCCAGTGTCAGGCTACCGCTTTTCGGATGTGAGAAAGAGGTGGAGTTAAAATCAAGTTTCAAACCGTTCTCTTTAGCCCACTGCATCCAGCTTTCGAAATGTTTGGGTTCGATCTGGTCACGGTCCACGAATTGGCCGCCAAAATCTCCGTAGATGGCATGCAGGTTCAGGCGGTGTGAGCCGGGTATATAAGAAGCAGCTTTCAGGATATCGGCACGCAGTTCTTCCATGTTGCGGGCTTTACCCGGGTGGTTACCGGTTGCCTGGATACCTCCGGAGAGTTGTCCGTCAGGGTTCTCAAATCCGGTTACGTCATCTGCCTGCCAGCAATGCAGGGAGATAGAGATCTTCTGCATATCTTCCAATGCTTTTTCTACATTTACTCCAACGGCTGCGTAACGTTCAACGGCTACCTCATAAGCTTTTTTGATCAATTCTTCTTTCATGATATTTCTGTTATTTAAAAAGTTAATAAAAATCGTTTTGGGTTTAATCTTCT
>JAJPZL010000442.1 GCA_021204375.1 Bacteroides sp. | reverse complement strand
ATTATGCAGTCAGTAAAGTATTGTGAAGAATTACGCGAAAAGTGCCTTATAGAAAAAAAGAGTCTTATTTTTGAGACAGTTCTATCTATAGAAGACAAGATTGATTATATATACCGGGCGAAACAATCAGGTTTTTTTATCCGTCTCTTTTTTGTATGTACCGTTTCTCCTATAATTAATGCTTCACGTATTGCACGGAGGGTTATGGAAGGCGGTCATGATGTACCTATCTCAAAAATAATTTCCAGATATGAAAAATCAATTGCCAACTGTTGTCTGGCTGCCAAACTTGCTGATAGAACCTATGTATATGATAACTCAGTAGATGATCAGGAAGCTTTTCTTTTATTCAGATTAGCTGACTGGGAATTAAAAAAACAATATACTGATCTTATTCCTAAATGGGCTCTTCCCATTTTATAGAGAATATACTGGTTTTACCAGCACTCCCCCTTATCTTTTAATTCCGGGATCCGGTCATTGGTATAAACCGGTTCTTTAATACCCGCACTCTTCTGCTCCCGGTAATCCTTTAACAACAGGAATGCCTAGCGTCCCAACAGTACGATAGCGATCAGATTAAAGAATACCATAAAGGCCATGGTAATATCAGCCATTGCCCACACCAGGTCCAGACTGGTAACTGCACCAAAAAAGACCATTCCGGCTACCATCAACCTATATATCTGTAATATACTCTTCTTCTCCGTGATAAAACGGATATTAGCCTCTCCGTAATAATAGTTACCTATCAGACTGCTGAATGCAAAAAGCAGGATCGCTATAGCTATAAAAATACTGCCGAAACTTCCTACTTCATTTTCTAGTGTCTGCTGGGCAAGTTGTATGCCTCCCGTTACTCCGTCCCAGCTGGTATGACTGAACAGGATAATAAAAGCGGTACAGCTACAGATCAGTATCGTATCGGTAAAGACTGCCAGTGTCTGTATCAATCCCTGCTTTACCGGATGGGAAACATCAGCCGTAGCTGCTGCATTGGGCGCAGATCCCATCCCGGCTTCGTTACTGAAAAGTCCCCGTTTAAAGCCTTGCATCAGTGTAGCTCCCAGGCTTCCTCCTGCCAGGGGTCCCCAGCCAAAAGCATTACTGACAATCAGCTTAAATACACCGGGTATCTCCCGGAAATTAATAGCCATAATTACCAGTACCAGTATGATATAAGCAATAGCCATCATAGGAACCACCGTACCACTTACTTTGGCAATACGTTGTACGCCTCCGAAAATAATCACCAGTGTTAACAGAGTAATAAAGCCCCCTAATACAGCAGTATCTACTCCGAAAGCCTGCTCCCAGGCAGCACACAGGGTATTACTTTGTACGGAATTAAAAGCTAGACCAAATGTAATAGAGATGATCACGGCAAATAGTATCCCCATCCAGGTTTATCCCAGACCTTTCTTCATATAATAAGCCGGTCCTCCGACAAAAGAGTCCTTTCCCCGTACTTTATAAAGCTGGGCCAGGGTAGACTCAACAAAGGCACTACCAGCACCCAACAGAGCAATCACCCACATCCAGAAGACAGCTCCCGGACCTCCTACAGCAATGGCAATCGCTACCCCAGCCAGATTACCGGTACCTACCCGGCTGGCAATGGAGATGGAAAAGGCCTGGAAAGAGGAAATATGTCTCTCTCCCGGGGTATGTTTTCCGGTAGAGTCTCCCAGTAACCGTACCATCTCACCAAACATGCGGAACTGTACAAAACGGGTTTTCAGGGTAAACCAAACGGCATACAGAAGTAACATGCCAATCAGGAGGTAAGTATAAAGAAAATCATTGGCCTGATTCAGCCAATTCAGTATTATTTCCATTTGAATCGGTTTCTATTATTTGATAATCTCGCCGCAAAGATAACATCACTCTCTTTTTGAGAAGAATCTGATAATATTTTTCAAGAAAAAAGTGGCATCACTATCTAAAGGGAAACAACCGAAAGAAATGAAAAGTTGATAAAAAGAAAAATGAAGACCCCGATTGGAGCCTTTACTGCCATATAAAACAGATATTTTTACACAATATACCGTCCCAGATCATCATCCGGATCGAGCACAGTGAAGTCAAGTCCGTACTCCAGCATCCGCCCGAGCAGTTTATTATAATCACTAACGGTTTCCAGTTCAATTCCTACCAGTGCGGGACCATTCTCTTTCTCGTTCTTCTTCATATATTCAAAACGTACGATGTCATCGGTCTCGCCCAGCACTTTGTTCACAAAGTCTTTCAAAACATTGGCACGTTGTGGAAAACGGATGATAAAATAGTGTTTAAGCCGTTCAAAGATCAGGGAACGCTCTTTGATTTCCTGCATCCGGTCAATATCATTATTACTACCACTGACAATACAAACTATATTTTTACCTTTAATCTCCTCCCTGTAATGGTTCAGGGCCGAAATACTGAGTGCTCCGGCGGGCTCTACCACAATGGCATTCTCGTTGTAAAGTTTAAGAATAGTAGAACAGGCTTCTCCTTCGGGTACCAAACACACTTTATCAACAACCAATGAACAGATACAATAGGGCAGATCCCCGATCCGTTTTACGGCAGCCCCGTCTACAAACTTATCGATATGAGTAAGGGTGATAGGGTGACCTGCTTTCATGGCCTGCGTAAGGCTGGGTGCCCCCTGCGGTTCGACTGCAATGATCTTTGTATCGGGTGAGTACTGCTTGATATAAGCGCCTACCCCGGCACAGAGTCCACCACCACCAACCGGAATAAATACATAATCAATGGGCTTTCCATCCGCCTGTTCCAGAACTTCCTTTCCAATAGTGCCTTGTCCTTCAATAATACGGGGATCGTCAAACGGAGGAATAAAGGTCATTTCGTGCAATTGTGTATATTTTTTAGCTGCCTCGGCACAATCGTCAAATGTATCTCCCGTAAGGATGATCTCTATAAAACCATTCCCGAACATACGGGTCTGTTTAATCTTTTGCCGGGAAGTGATTTTGGGCATAAATACCACTCCTTTTACTCCAAGCCTGTTACAACTGAAAGCGAATCCTTGTGCGTGGTTCCCTGCACTGGCACAAACCACTCCTTTATCAAGCACTTCACGGGACAGACTACTGATCATATTATAAGCGCCACGCAATTTATAAGAGCGTACTACCTGGAGGTCTTCCCGCTTCAGATAAATATTGGCTTCAAATTGCTGGGAAAGAGAGGGAATGTATTGAAGCGGAGTTTCCATTACTACTCCTTTGAGACGCTTCTGGGCTTCTTCAATATGAAGACCGAACCTCTCAGTATATTTTTCTGTCATAACTCAATTTTATATTAAAATACAAAGGTATGAAATAATGTGGATATTTGAATTCTTCAATTTTTTTTCACCTTTGCAGGAAGAATATTTTTAGTAAAATTCCTTTCTTAAAACGTTTTGGCATTATGAAAAAGCACTGGTTACTGGTTTTAATACTCTCATTGGTATGTATATCCTGCGTTACAAAAAAGAAATTCCTTGAAGCAGAGAACGGACGATTAGAAGCTCTTCAAAAGGGCAAAACACTAAGCTGCCTTCTGGGAGACTGCCAGCAGGAAAACCACTCCAACTGGACAGAGATCAAAGCCTTGAAACAAGATACGTTGCATAAAGGAGAAGTAATCCGGAATTACCAGACGATGCTGAATATGAACCTTTCGGAACAGGAAAAACTGAATATGCTGCTGGAACAAAAAATTACCGACCTGGAAAAGCGGGAGCAGACCATCCGGGAGTTACAGGGAATTATTGATGCCCAGAACGAAAAAGTACAGTCACTACTGGCTAATGTACGGAATGCTTTATTAGGATTTAATACGGATGAACTGGCCATTACCGAAAAAGATGGGAAGGTATATGTAGCAATGTCAGATAAATTGTTATTCGAATCGGGAAGTGCCCGGGTAGATAAGCGAGGTAAAGAGGCGTTGGGAAAACTGGGCGAGGTATTGAGTAAACAGAACGATATTGATATTATTATTGAAGGGCATACGGATAATAAACCGATCAGCACCGCCAAGTTTAAAGATAACTGGGATCTCAGTGTGATCCGGGCAACATCCGTTGTACGTATTCTGACACAAGAGTATCAGGTAAACCCGCTCCGTATACAGGCTGCAGGCCGTGGGGAGTTTATTCCGGTAGCGGAGAATGAAACAGCAGAGGGAAGAAGCCGGAACAGGCGTACAGAGATCATCCTGGCTCCCCAACTGGATATGTTATTTAATCTATTGCAGTAAAACCCAAAGTACAGGAGCGGCGTGGAGCCTCTCCTGTACTATATAATATTTACGAACGACTTACTGAAATATTCTTCGTGCAAAATTATATAATCCATTTTTCCAGGCCTGAAAATCATGTCCTCCTTCAGCAACATAATAGATGTGCTTTATATCATTATCCGTCAAGACTTTACTATACTCTTCAGGCTAGTTACCAACCACTCCGTCCCTACTTCCTTTCTGGATCATAATCAGTGTATTTTCCTTATATTTATCGGGCAGTGTGAATGTTTCTGTTGTAAAAAGACCCTCTTCGGTAGAATAAGGTAGCAGACCGACCGCAGGTGTCAAAACCCCGATCCAGGCAAATTTATCTATCAGATTTATTCCGACATGCAAGGCTGACCTTCCTCCCATAGAAAGACCTGCAACCGCCCTGTTGTCACGTCCGGGTAGAACCGGATAAGTAGACTCTATGTAAGGCATTAGGTTATCACATAAATCGCTAAGGAAGTTATCAAACTCCCGGAAGTGATCTACTGAGAAAAACTCAGGAGGAGTTTCTATATCTTTATGCCGGGCCCGGATATTAGGAATTACCACGATCATCTCTTGGGCTTTACCCGCTGCAACCAGATTACCGATCACTTCTACAGGATTTCCACCTAACCATTCATATTCATCTCCACCAATCCCATGCAAAAGATATAAAACGGGATATTTTCTATTCTCATCATAGCCGAGGGGGGTAGGATCAGATGCGCACCTCGTTCATTTTCGGTAGTAGTTGAGTAATAGATTATCGCCCGTAACTCTCCATAGGTCACTCCGGGTTGTATCGTATCAAACCCGGCTGTTACGGAATAGTCATCATCATCTACAAATGTTTTTTGTCTGGATTCACTACATCCCGTAAAAAAAGAGAAAGCTAAAAATAACATAAAAATCCGGAATTTCGGTCTTCCTTTGATCATAAGTCACTGTTGTAAAATTTAACCTCTTGCTAAGGACACGCTTTTCTATTCATCCTTTATATAACAACTCTTAAATTTCGTACCCTAAGATCGAAAGCATCTGTTGCGCATACCGTTTACCCAATTCTCTGTACCCGGCAGCACTGAAATGTAACCGGTCTTCTACTCCTTCACAACCGGCAGAAGGGATCACATAAGCATTCGGTATAACCTCCGGTAAGGTTTGTATGATCTCATTCATCCATGCACAGGCACCGTTCTGATCTTCGTTGACCAACTCTCCTGCCAGCAAAGGAACAGAATCTGGCTCCAGACTCAGGTCGCTAAGTATACTATCATATACCTCTTTTACTTTTTCAGGCCATTGTTTGTCTCCACTGTTTGTTTCTACCTGATGTAACAATATACCTTTGATAATCCCTCCTTCTTTTTGCGCAAGACGTCCCATCTCTATCAATCGCTTATAAGGATCACCGTCGTATTCATGGACCATATTTTTCAACCAGTCGGGAGAAGTCTCCACATACTCCTGGTAATGATCCTTCCGGAAGAGTTCAATACTACACCCCCCGATGGATACATTAACAACCCCAACCTTTATATGAGCGGGAAGATTAGCTACCAGAGTCCGTCCGAAATAGTCTGCCGGAAACAATCCCGTATAACACCGTACCAGGGGTGGAACTGCCGTATACCATTCTCCCCGGATACGTCCGGATTGAGGACAATCAACAGCCTGTAATACCATAAAACGCTTATCAATTCCCACACTATCCTGTGCTTCAATTTTTGCATTTCCCTCCATATTGGATTGGCCGAAACATAAATAGACCTGTAATTCTTCCCCGGGTTCTTGTTTTCCGGAATTACCGGCGGCACAACCTGCCATAGCATAGCCCATTAAGAACATAGCTAACACTTGTAATAAATTGGATCTTCTCATTTTTTCTTGTATTATAGTTTTTATCAATATATTTTCAGGAGTTACAGGAAATTCTAAATCTCTTCCTCTATAGTCACTCTTATCAATACACAAATTAAAAGATAAAAACTACCATAGGAAAGATTTATGTTTCCTATTCTTTAGCTCATGTTTCATCTTTACGCTTTCTTCAAAAATTCTACCCCAAAAACTGATAAATATGCACTTTTTAAACAGAATGTAACATAGACGAAGAAACATGTAACATAAAAGCGCAAACTGTTACATCAGCCAATAAACCGGCAACATATTTTTCTTTCGGATCTTTTGCAT
>JAJPZL010000449.1 GCA_021204375.1 Bacteroides sp. | reverse complement strand
GGATGAAGACAATGAACCGGTAATTGGAGTCAATATTACATTAAAAGGGAACAGAGTAATAGGTACAATTACAGATATAGATGGTAATTTTCAATTAACAGTTCCCGGCCCTAACTCTGTTCTTGTGGTTTCATTCATTGGTATGACTCCTCAGGGGGTAAAAGCAGAAGCCGGTAAAACCATGAGAATTGTATTGCGGTCTGATAACCTGCAACTGGATGAGGTAGTAGTGGTTGGATATGGGGAACAGAAAAAGGCAAGTATTGTAGGAGCTATTACACAAACCAATGCCAAAACGCTGGAACGTGCCGGAGGTGTTACCAGCCTCGGTCAGGCTTTAACCGGAAATCTTCCGGGCGTAGTAACAACTACTTCTACCGGTATGCCGGGTGATGAAGATCCGAAAATTGTGATCCGGGCACAAAGTTCATGGAATAACAGCGACCCGCTGGTATTGGTAGATGGAATTGAACGCACGATGAGTAGTGTGGATATCGCCTCCGTAGAATCAGTTTCTGTTCTAAAAGATGCTTCCGCGACTGCCGTATACGGGGTAAAAGGTGCTAACGGTGTAATCCTGATCACAACAAAACGTGGTAAAGAAGGAAAAGCACAGGTTCAGCTCAAGGCGAATGCAACTATGAAAATGGCATCGAAACTGCCCGAAAAGCTGGATGCCTATGACACATTTATACTAAAGAACAGTGTATTAGAGCGTGAATTGGGTATCTCATCCACAGGCTGGGGATACTATAAACCGATGGAGATCATTGAGAAGTACCGGAATCCGGCTAATAAGGAAGAATGGGACCGTTATCCGAATGTAGATTGGGTAAAAGAACTTTTCAGGGATTATGCTATGTCTTATAATTTCAATGCCAACGTATCCGGAGGTACCCGGTTTGTTTCTTACTTTACATCGGTAGACTTTGTGCATGAGGGAGACCTCTTCAGGAGTTTCAAGAATAACAGGGGTTATACCTCAGGGTATGGTTTTAACCGGATGAACTTCCGTAGTAACCTGGACTTTAACCTGACAAAAATCACTAAATTCTCGACCAACCTGTTTGGTTCCAATGGCATGCGCAGCCTGCCCTGGGGAGCAAGTACCGGTGACCAGAGTTACTGGTCTTCAGCCTATCGGACAGCTCCGGATGCTATGCGCCCGATCTATTCAAATGGTTTATATGGCTATTATGACCCGCGTAATGCCGATGTTCCCAACTCTGTTGCCAATCTGGCCGTCTCGGGTACAGAGAAAAGAACAACGACCCGGATCAATACCGACTTCGTCCTGGCACAGGATCTCAGTATGATCACTAAAGGGCTAAGTGTCAAAGGTACTTTTTCGCTGGACCACACATTTGTGGAAGAAGGCCGCGGTATTAACGACCTATATAACTATGCGCACCGCATGTGGGTGAATCCCGACAGTGGAGATATTCTTTATGAACGTGGAGAAGATTTTATGGAATCCATTAAATGGTCAACCCAGGCAGGTACGGTTAATAAGAGAAACAATTATCGTAAAATATATTACGCAGCATAAGTAAATTATAGCCGGCAGTTCGGTAAGCATGAGGCCGGATTGATGGGCCTGTTCAGCCGTGAGAAATGGGCCACCGGCAGTGAGTTCTACCATTTTCGGGAAGACTGGGCTTTCCGTGCTACTTATAATTATGTCATGAGGTATTTTCTGGAAGTGAATGGTGCTTACAACGGTTCTGAAAGATTCGGACCGGAACACCGGTTCGCTTTCTTTCCTTCCTTCTCACCAGGATGGATGATCAGTGAAGAAAAGTTTATGAAATCCCTCCAGTTCCTGGATATGCTGAAATTCCGGGCTTCGTATGGTAAGATCGGGGATGATAATGTAAGCGGACGTTGGCTCTATCAGGATCAATGGGCCTATAGAGGCAATGTGATCATGGGAACCGTACCGGCAAATACGCCCTATACGGTATATCGTACCAGCTCTTTGGGAAATGAAGATGTTCACTGGGAAACTGTAGAAAAAAAGAATTTCGGTATTAATTACTCTTTCCTGGGAGGATTTATTGCCGGTTCGATAGATATATTCAGAGACAAACGTACTGATATCCTGGTTGCAGGAGGCGACCGTGCTATCCCTTCTTACTTCGGGGCAACCGCACCGACAGCAAACCTGGGTGAGGTAAAAAGCAAGGGATATGAATTATCGGTAAGACTCAATTATGTATTTAAAAATGATCTTCGTTTATGGGCGAATGCCAATATGACCCATGCTACCAATAAGATCATATTTGCAGACGATCCCGAACTAACTGCTGCCTACCGCAGAAGAGCCGGATATGCCATTAATCAAACACATAGCTATATTGACGGTGGTTTCATTAATTCCTGGGACGATCTATACGGAAGTACAGTCTCAGAGAGCTATAATGATTCTAAACTTCCCGGAGATTATGCCATTATTGATTTTAACGGTGACGGCCAGATCACAGAGGATGACCAGGCCCCTTATAAATATACGGATACCCCGCAAAACACCTACAGTACCACAGTAGGGGTTGAATGGAAAGGTTTCAGTGCGACCGTACAGTTCTACGGTATAAGCAATGTTTCCCGCCTGGTCAACTTCCCTACTTTCCATTCTACTTCGAATGTAGCGTATGTGGAAGGAACTTACTGGAGCAAAGATGGCTCGGGAGAGATACCGATGCCCCGCTACGGAACAAACGCTCCTACCGGTGCCGACGGCACCCGCTATATATACGACGCATCTTACCTGCGGTTAAAAAATGCAGAGATCTCTTATACTTTCATGAGTAAAGGAATAAAAAAGCTGGGAATGTCTACCTGCCGGATCTATCTGAACGGTGATAATTTATTCCTGTGGACAGATATGCCTGACGACCGGGAATCCAACTTTAGCAGCAGCGCCAGCCACGGTGCTTATCCTACAATGAGACGTTTCAATTTAGGTGTTGATGTAACCTTTTAACAGCAATAGAATATGAAAAAATATTTCAACAAGATAGTATCTGCCATACTTATAATAAGTCTCTCCGGGACGATCTCATGTACTGACTTTCTGGACAAGGCACCTCAGAGTGAAATTGATTCGGACGAAGTCTATAAGAATTTCACCAATTTCCAGGGATTTGTTGAACACCTGTATAATCACATTGTCCTGATATCGGCCAGTAACTGGCACAATGCCTGGAATTTAGGAGACGATGAATATTGGGAACCCACTTATTCCATATTAGGCAATGATTTTGACCAGGGAAACTACTGGGCATGGAACACCCAATACTACTCCTGGTTCCATGACGGAGGAAATCCGAATAGTTTCAACAGTGATACTGATTCTTCCAAAGATGGTAAGGGATGCTTATGGGGATTATCCTGGAAAGGTATCCGCAAAGCCAATGTGGGGATTGCCAATTTAGACAGACTGATCGAAGCAACTCCTGAAGAACGTAACCTGATCGAAGGACAATTGTACTTTTTCAGAGGCTTTTTCCACTTCATGCTAATGCAATACTGGGGAGGGCTCCCTTATATCAATGAAGATCTACCTGCGAATATAGTATTCAGATTTCTCCGGCTGACTTATCAGGAAACAGCAGATAAAGCAGCTGCCGATTTCGAAAGAGCAGCCGCATTGCTTCCGGTCGACTGGGACGAAATAACTGCCGGTAAAGCAACCTTAGGGAATAACAATATCCGCATCAACAAAGTAATGGCGTATGCCTACCTGGGTAAAAACCTTCTTTGGGCCGGAAGTCCGTTAATGAATAAGGTATCGGGCGGAAATGCTTCTTATAATGCCGAATATTGTAAAAGAGCAGCCGATGCTTTAGGACAGGCCTTGAAAATATGCGAGGAGACCGGACGCTACGAATTAGCTAAATTTTCCGAATATACCCAGCTATTTTATACCTTCAACCAAAGCGGGAAACTCCCGAGATTGAAAGAAGCCATCTTTTATGAGAATCTGGTCCAGTCTTCCACCCGTTTCCGCTGGAACCAGGTGAACGATTACCGGCCACCCAGTTTGGTCAATGAGGGGGTTAAGTGTTATCCAACGGCCAATTATGTAAATTTTTACGGAATGGCTAACGGATTACCTGTAATCGATCTTGCCACACCCGACCCGGAATCGGGATATGATCCCGAATACCCGTGGAGAGACAGAGATCCGCGTTTGTATCATGATATTATGGTGGATGGTGAAAAATGTGTCCTGGACGGTTCCCGGATTGGAAATGATCCCGAACGCCAGTATGCCAGCCTTTATACCAACGGACGCTTCAGAAATGATCCGCTCAACTCAGCCAAATCTGTATTTACCGGCTATATGCTATCGAAATATGTATCAAAATATAATAATTCGTGGGAACAATATAGAGACGGCAACTGTATAATGCTGAGCCTGATGCGCCTGGCAGATGTCTATCTGATGTATGCGGAGGCAACAGCCTACGGTTACGGGTCGCCTCAGAGCAAAGCCACGGGTTATAATCTGTCGGCAGTAGATGCGGTCAATAAGATCCGTAACAGAGAAGGACTGGGAGTAGGTGAAGTAGCCGATAAATTTCTGGGCAGTACCGAAAGCTTTATGAGTGAAGTACGCCGGGAGCGTGCTGTCGAACTGGCTTTTGAAGGACACCGCTTTGTAGACCTACGCCGGTGGATGTTACTGCTGGAAAGACCTTATACCTTAAAAACCGGTATCTATTTCGACCGGGGTATGTCTGATGAGGAGGTATTTGTCGATCCAGTAAATGCCCGTGTACTGAATCTGCGGGAAGAGATCTTAAGTGAAAGACAGTTTGCGGAAAAACACTATTGGCTTCCTCTGTTAAGGGATGATGTGAATATGTATCCGGAGTTTGAACAAAACCCAGGTTGGTAATAGTGGAATAATTTAATTGATAGTAAAATGAAAAAAAGATAATAAATATAGGCTTTTTACTTTTTTCTTTCTCTTTGCTGAATCCAGGAGCCATCCAAGCAGAAGAGAAAAAAGATAGTCTTGTATATATTGCTTTCAGGCAGGCTGATAAGAAAGATATCCTGGGAGCTGTTTCTACAGTCAATGTAACCGACCTGCTGGAAAAAAGTTATTCTACCTATCCGCTGGATGGTTTTCAAAGCCTGGTAGGAGGCTATAATGGAAATATCTGGGGCAGGAGGCTCTTATCCTGGTAGATGGAATTCCCCGTAGTGCATGGACCCTGAACTCTTCCCAGGTTGAATCTGTAACGATCCTGAAAGATGCAGGTGCCATCGCTCTGTATGGAAGCAAAGGAGCCAAAGGGGTGGTCCTTATCACAACTAAAAGAGGAGAGATTAAACCTTTATCTATAAATGTACGTGCCAATACGGGATTGTATGTACCCAAATCCTATCCTACTTACCTGAATGCAGCCGAATATATGACCTTTTATAACGAAGCTTCCCGGAATGACGGAATCGCTGAGAGATACAGCCAGTCTACGATCTACCATACGGCAGCAGGTACGAATTCCTACCTTTATCCGGATATAGACTTTTATAGCTCGGATTATTTAAGGAAAGTTTATAATGAAACCAATGTGGTCGGCGAGATCACCGGTGGGAACGAACATGCCCGTTATTACTCCAATTTCGGAATGTCCTATAACAATGGATTAATAAAGTACGGTAAAAGAAAAGAAGATAATACAAAAACTTTCTACATCCGTTCCAATGTAGATATAAACCTAACCCATTGGTTGTCAGCTTCGGCTGACGCCGCAGTAGTTATTGGTGATGGTTATAGTGGACACGGAGATTTCTGGGGACAAGCCGGTACGCTTCGCCCGAACTGGATCACTCCTCTGATCCCCATCAGTATGATCGATCCCAATAACAGTGCGCTCCAGACAATGGTGGCTAACAGCGGAAGAGTGGTAGATGGGCAATATCTTTTCGGAGGAACTTCTGCCACGCAAACCAATGCCTTTGCGGATATGCTAGCAGGCGGTTATACCAAAGCCAGGAACCGTACTTTCCAGTTCAATGTAGGGTTAGGTGCCGATTTGGGAAGTATACTGAAAGGATTGTCTTTTAAAACGGCTTACAGTGTGGACTATACAGATTATTATACGGAAATATGGAGTGACGACTATGCTGTTTACGAGCCTGTCTGGGCCACAATGAACGGACAGGATATGATCGTAGATTTAATAAAATACAATAATGACAAACCTTCTACCAACGAATGGATAGGTATCACGACCTATTCCCAGACTATGTCTTTCAGGGCACAATTCGACTATAACCGTACTTTTAACAACAGCCACCATGTAAATGCAGCGTTAATAGGATGTGGATACCAGATCCAGAACTCTAGAAGTGATGATACAGATGAAGGAGCCAGTGATTATCACCGTATCAGTAATGTGAACCTGGGTATTCAGGCAGGGTACAATTATCGTCAGAAATATTATGCGGACTTTACAGGCGCAGTAGTAC
>JAJPZL010000427.1 GCA_021204375.1 Bacteroides sp. | reverse complement strand
TTGTTTAAATTTGGAACCGTAAATTTAATTTCTAATACTATTTAACATGTCAAATGTAAAATTTCACTCCGGAGAAGATATCCCATTGGAGTTGCATAAGGTCAGGATCGTACAAAAACTGAACCTCGTTCCTATCGAGAGAAGACTAAACGCCATTGAAGAAGCCGGTTTTAACACCTTCCGTTTAAGTACCAAAGATGTATTTCTGGATATGCTTACCGACAGCGGCACCAATGCCATGCATACGCCGGTTCACAAAGTTTTGAAAAATACCAGAAAGCGGTAGAAGATGTATTGGGTAAAAAATACCTGTTGCCCGTGCACCAGGGACGTGCTACCGAAAATGTGATCTCCCGTACCTTTATTAAATCAGGTAATGTGATCCCGATGAACTATCACTTTACCACCGCCCTGGCACATATTCTTGAGGTAGGAGGAAAGATAGCCGAGTTACTGTACGACGATGCGCTGGTCATTAAATCCACCAATCCGTTCAAGGGGAACATTGATATCGATAAGCTGGTAAAGTACATTGAAGAGAATGGAGTAGAGAATATACCGTTTATCCGTATGGAAGCCTCTACCAACCTGATCGGAGGCCAGCCTTTCTCCATGGCTAACCTGATGGACGTACGCCGTATAGCCGATAAATATGGCATTATGCTGATACTCGACGCCAGTCTCATCGGAGAGAATGCTTACCTGATCCAGCAATGCGAAGAAGCCTGGAAAAAGAACTCTCTGGGCGATATTATCAAGTCTATGACCGGACTGGCCGACCTCGTTTACTTCTCTGCCCGTAAACTCAGCTCTTCACGCGGAGGAGGTATCTGTACCAACCGCAAAGACCTCTACTACAAAATGGAAGCCCTTATTCCCCCTCTTCGAAGGATTCCTTACCTACGGAGGTATCTCCGTCAGGGAGATTGAAGCCATTGCCGTAGGGCTCCGGGAGACACTGGATGAGACCATGATCAGCCAGAGTCCCGCCTTTATTAAATACTTAGTAGAAGAACTGGATAGCCGGGGTATTCCCGTAGTAACCCCTCCGGGTGTACTGGGTGGCCATATCGATGCAACCGGTTTCTGTCCCCATATTCCCTAAACTGAATATCCTGCCGGGGCACTGGCAGCCGCATTCTATCTTATTTCCGGTGTACGCGGTATGGAACGCAGTACTATTTCCAGCGTACGCGATGAGAACGGGGTAGAGATCTTAGCCGATGTAGAGTTATTGCGCCTGGCTGTTCCCCGTCGTGTCTTTACCCTCTCACAAATTAAATATGTGATCGACCGTCTTACCTGGCTCTATGAGAACAGGGAGCTGATCGGCGGATTGCGCTTTACATACGAACCACCCGTACTTCGTTTCTTTATGGGTGGGTTGGAATCCACTTCCAACTGGCCCTCTAAACTGGTAGAGAAGTTTAGGGCTGATTTTGGAGATAGTTTATAAGGATCATCCTAATAGTTTCAGAGAGTGTAACTACTGGGTTGCACTCTCTTTATTTATAGTTCCGGATCAGCAGATAAGTATAAAAACAGATTCTTTTTGCCGTTATAGCCATTTTATATTCCTGCCGGCCAGGGAATAAAATTATAGTAGAGGGAGAAGTTACCGGACTTTTACCCAGAGATACCCTGATCCTTCAGGAGTATGAACTACCCGACTGGAAAGAGGTAAGGGCGGATACTTTTTATGTATCCTCACCGGATCGTTTTTCGATAGATAAAGCCCTTTCCCATACTACCTACTTTATATTTAACCACCTGCCCAAAGATAGGCCTCCTTTTATCACCAGTATGAGAGGTGCCTCTTTTGTAGCAAAACCGGGCGACCGGCTAACCCTACGGGGAAGTGAAGATTTCTGGGGAGCCTTATCCAAATCCGGAGGATTCTATCAGGATACCCTTATTGCACAAACAGACTCCCTCGAAACAAACAGGAATAGGGAAATGATTAGTATACACCGCAGTATGCACCGGTACCGTACCGGTGAATTTCCGGATAGTGTCCGAAAATATAGCAACCTATACCGTGCACCTGCACCTGTAGAATTAGAAAAGAAGAGGAATTACCTGAAAGACTCGGTCAACAACAGTAAATATGCAGCTTTCTCTTACCTCTATTCACTCTACGATGTAACCTACAGCGAACTTGAAAATCGCCTGAACCGGTTCGAACTCCGGGTACGCTCTTCCTATATGGGGCAGCAATTAGAGAGAATGCTGGCCATTCTTAAAAATATTGAGGTAGGTAATACTCCTTCGGATTTTACCGTAACCGATATGCAGGGAGAAACGGTACGCCTGTCAGACTACCGGGGAAAATATACATTGATCTACCATTGGGGCTTGTGTTCCGGTACTATCTAGGTGCATCCCCGGTTTTTAATGCTTTACGAACAATTTCACGATAAAGGCTTTGAGGTGATTGGTTTTACTTCTGATAACTTTTTTGAAACGTACGGATCCTATAAAGATGAGGAAGAGATAGGCCCTCTTTTTAACCAGCCCTGGAAAACAGTCTTTACAGATCGGCCTGAAAATGAATTTATCACAGAGAGCTACTATTTTTCAGGAGTTCCTATCCTGATGGTGATCTCTCCCCAGGGAGTTACCCTGGAACGCGGATATAGTGAAGTCTACCAAAAACTGAAAAAGATCCTGGAAGAGAATTTGGGAGAAATAGAGTAAAGAATCAAAGTGTCCGTGCAGGCACCTTACTCTTTATGTACAGGTTTCATTCCCATCTCTTCTGCCTTTTGCAGCATATATTGGTAAGCCGCTTCGTATTCATTGGGAATAATACCATCCAGAATAGCATCTTTAATAGAACTCTTTAAAGAACCCACCTCCCTGCAAGGTGAAAGCCCAAACACCTCCATGATCTCTTCGCCGCTTACCGGTGGTTGGAAATTCCGGATCCGGTCTTTCTCCTCCAGATCCTTCAGTTTGGTGCGTACCAGCTGGAAATTATCCAGGAACCGCTGTTTGCGGGTCTGGTTTTTCGACGTAATATCCGCTTCGCAAAGCGTCATCAAATCCTCAATATCATCTCCGGCATCAAAGAGAAGCCTGCGGACGGCCGAATCGGTCACGATCTCCTCTGCCAGTACAATGGGGCGCATATGCAGACCTACCAGCTTCTGTACATACTTCATCTTCTCATTCATCGGAAGCTTCATCTTCCGGAATATCTCCGGAACCATCTTCTCTCCGATAAAGTTATGATTATGGAAAGTCCAGCCCACCCGGGGTTCCCAGCGCTTGGTGGCCGGTTTGGCAATATCATGCAGCAGGGCAGCCCACCGTAACCATACATTATCAGAAAGTCGGCTGATATTATCCAGTACCTCCAATGTATGGTAAAAATTATCTTTATGAGCCCTGCCGTTGCGGATCTCTATTCCCTGTAAACGTTTAAGTTCCGGAAATACATACTCCAGCAGGCCGCATTCGTCCAGCAACGTAATTCCCAGGGAAGGAGAGGAGGAGACAATGATCTTATTGAGTTCATCTGCAATCCGCTCTTTGGAAATAATGTGGATCCGCTCCCGGTTGCGGTAAATGGCATCGAAGGTCTCTTCCTCAATATGAAAACGCAGTTGAGTTGCAAAGCGGATACAGCGCATCATCCGCAGCGGATCGTCACTGAAAGTAATATCCGGATCCAGCGGAGTCCGTATGATCTTATTCTCCAGATCCTCTACTCCCCCGAAAGGATCCACCAATTCTCCGAAACGATCTTTATTCAGGCACACAGCCATAGCATTGATGGTAAAGTCGCGCCGGTTCTGGTCATCTTCCAGCGTACCATTCTCTACAATCGGTTTGCGGGAGTCACGCTGGTAAGACTCCCTGCGTGCTCCCACAAACTCTATCTCAAGTTTGTTATATTTAACCTGGGCGGTACCGAAGTTTTTAAATACGGCAATGTGTGCATCTTTACCAAGCGCCTGCCGGAAGGCACGGGCCATTTCAATACCACTGCCTACTACCACCACATCAATATCTTTGGTGGGACGTTCCAGGAGCATATCCCTTACATATCCTCCTACAATATAACACTCCAGGCCTGAAGAGTCTGCTGTTTCCGAAAGGATCGTAAATATTTTATGGTTAAGATCTCTCTTTATATCCTCTTTGCTTATCTGCATCTATCATTCTTTTTCGAAGAGGGCAAAATTACAATATTTTATAGAAAGAGAACCCCCTCCCGAGCCTGAAAAGTTGAGCCATCCGGGAGGATAATTCCCCGATACCCTCCCATATATCCTCTTTTCCGTTTCCAGAATAACCGTTCTTTCGGTGAAAAATCGTAATTTTGTTTTTCATAAAACCAATATAAAAGATATGCGAAAAAAGAGTGTATTGTTTCTTCTTATACCTGTTCTGCTCTCCTGCGGAGGGCCTGATAAAAAGGCTCAGGTATATCTGGATAAGGCTACTGAGGCATTTGCCCGTAGCGAATATAGCGAAGCTAAAAGGATGATCGATAGTGTGCGGATTCTCTATCCCAAAGCTTTCAAAGTGCGAAAAGAGGGGATAAAGCTGATGCAACAGGTTGAAAAGAAAGAGCAGCAGGAGAATCTGGTCTATCTCGATAGTCTGCTTACAGTAAAGCAGGAAGAGTTTGAGGCCATCCGGGGGAAATTTATCTTCGAAAAGAACGAAGAGTACCAGGATATGGGTAACTATGTCTTTCCGCTCCAGCGAGTAGAACAAAACCTGAACCGCTCTTACCTGAAAGTGCAGGTAGCCGAAAACGGGGTAATGCGGTTAACCACGCTGTATTGCGGTACCTATTTTATTCATCACAATGCTATTAAAGTAAGTGTAGCAGACGGTAGTTTCGCCGAATCTCCCTATATTAAAGATGTATACGAAACCACCAACCTCGATCAGAAAATAGAGATGGGCGATTTAAAACTGGGCGAAGATGGAAATGTAATTGGGTTTATACACCTCTATAAAGATAACAATATCAAGGTTGAATACCTGGGAGAACGTAAATTCACCACCAATATGCTTCCTGTAGACCGCCAGGCTATCTCCGAACTCTATGAGTTATCCGGTATCCTGAGTGCTATGGAGCAGATTAAAAAAGAGATGAAAGAAGCCCGTCTCAGGATAGAATTTATTGATAAAAATATGGAGAGAGCAGGCAATAACGGGGAATAGGCCCGTGCAAGCCCACTATTCCCGCCGAATTCCCGGTGATTGTTGCACGACTCAAAAGTGTCGGCTTTTATCATCGGCTTCCCAGCCGGTGGTTTTCCGGAAGAGGGTGTATCAAAAGTTTATGGAACCTCTTCAAGGTTCATACTCGTGAGGGGCTCCTACCCCAGGGTGTCGCTTCGCTCTACCCTGGGCTATTTATAGATCACTTCCAGGGATTGGAGAAGGAGAATTACATACTTTTGATACATCCTCTACATGGTACAGGCGCGGCTAGGAAGCCGCAGGGGAAGAGTCACCAGCTGGGAAGCCGGCGACAACAAGATTGCTAAATATTGCGAGAGTTACCCCGAAAGGGGTAAAATGTGAATAACTTCCAGTGAAGAGAGCGAAGCGAACGACTGGGGGAATGGGTAGCGAAAAACTGCAACCCTAGAGTGGGTTGAATATATATGTATACGATTCAACACCGACGGTGTTGACCCTGAGAGGTATCCGGCTACACCAGTCGCTTCGTTACGGGCCTTGCCCTTACTTCGCTTCACTGGGGGTTATTGACTTCGTTTAAGCCCTTGGGGCTTTCAAAAAACAGATACAAAAAGACAGGTATAGCATATAGGTATTACCATACAACCGAAATCATAACAAATTCCAACCGTTTCGTAATACCAGTCCTGCAGTTACTTATAAGAGAGGATATAAAAAAATAGGGTAATCCATGGATTACCCTATTTCCGACCTATATAGAACTTGTGTTTGTTCTTACTCAGCAGCAGCTTCTTGAGCCGGAGCTTCAGCAGCAGGTTCCTCAGCTGTTTCTTCCGCCGGAGCCTCTTCTGCTTTTGCAGCAGCCTCAGCAGCAGCTTTCTTTTCAGCTAATTCTTTGGCGCTTGTTTCATTGATCTTCTTTTCAGCTTCCAGACGGGCTTTTGCCTCTGCCCTGGCAGTCTCTTCCTGTTTTGCTTTCAAAGCAGCAAGACCAGACTGTTTATCTTTCTGCCATGCTTCGAATTTTGCTTCAGCTTCCGCCTCGCCAAATGCACCTTTCTTAACACCACCCAGCAAATGTTTTTTCATGTAAACACCTTCGCGGGAAAGAATGTTGCGTACGGTATCAGTTGGCTGAGCACCGTTAAGAACCCATTTTAAAGTACGCTCGAAATTCAAATCCACTGTTGCAGGGTTGGTATTCGGGTTATAAGTACCAATCTTCTCAATAAATTTACCATCACGTGGAGCTCTTACGTCTGCAATTATGATAGAATAGAACGCATAGTGTTTGCGTCGGTTTGTTTGGAATCTGATTTTAGT
>JAJPZL010000328.1 GCA_021204375.1 Bacteroides sp. | reverse complement strand
CAGGAATAAGAGTACTATTTTTAGTAGTTTCATACATCTCATTACTTAAATAGACATAGTAAAGGATCTGTTTGCTACAGATAAATCATTCTGTTCTCCCCCGATAGAGGGAAACAGCTAAAACAGGGGCCAGGAAAAAAGGATCCGGTACCGGAATGTCTGTTTAAATAAGGAGTACGGAGTAGAGATTCAGGTAATACCTCGAACTATCCGAGCAGGGTGGACTCAGGGAGGATTCATACGCCTGTTCCTGCACTTCGGGAGCAAGAAGATATCCCGGGATCAGTAAAACAAAAAGTTGTTCGGGTAAAAAAGAGACTTCTGCGGAGATAGTTTCGTTAACCATGTCGATACGCGCCAGTTCTGCACTACATCACTCTTCCGGGCAGCAAGGATCTTCCTCCTGGCAGGAGTGTGTATCTTCACAACAGGAGGAGTGACTCTCTTTGTGGTGCTGTTCGTGGCAACCGGATGATTCAATGGCCACCAGCCCCATCTCTTCACAATCTGCACAACAGTAGTGAATGATAGTAGCCCCTGCACCGGTAAATATAACGGTAAAACAGAGGAGTAAGGCGACTATGAATCTGAAACTCTTCATCTTTGCTACAAAGATATAATTTTTTAATGAAACAAACGGAAATTATTTTGTTGTTTTATAGAGGGTATTCATTAATTAGTTTTATATTTGTAAAGAGCATTTCGATAGGAAATTGACTCTCTTTAATAAAATAGATATGAAAAAAAAGCAATATGCCAGCCTGCTTACCCTTCTTGTAACGGTAGGCTCTTTTTTATTTTCCTGTGGTAACAAGATGAGTACGCAGGAGGGGGCTCTTCAGTTCGACAGCATCACTTACACGCAGACAACTTATCTGTTTGACGACCCGGACAGACCGGGCTGTAACATAGATATTGTATTTACCTACGTTAAAAATGCTTCCCGGTCTTCTTTGGCAGATAGCCTGAACCACCTCTTTATGACCACTACTTTTGACAAGCAATATGTAAAAGAAGATATTCAGGCTACTGTCGAAGAGGTGGCAAGCCAGTATATTTACCATTATAAGAAGGATATGGAGCCTGTGTATGAGGCAGACCTGAAAAATAAGGCGGAAGAGATCGGTTCGTGGTACTCTTTTTACGAAAGCATGAATACCCGGGTGATCTTTTATGAGCAAAATCTGCTGAGTTATATGATCTATATGTCCCAATACTCGGGGGGCGCCCACGGTATGTACGGAACCACGTTCCTGAATATTGACCTGAGCACCGGCAAACAGATCTACCTGGAGGATCTTTTCCGGGAAGATTATGAAGATAGCCTGACGGATCTGCTCTGGAAACAGCTACTGGCCCAGACCAAAAGCGCTACCCGTAACGAAGTGGAAGAGCAGGGGTACACTTCTACCGGAGAACTGGAACCGACGGGAAATTTCTGCATCGGTAAAAAAGGAATTACTTTTTATTACAATGTCTACGAGATCACTCCCTACTACATGGGACCGACGGAGATCGAGATCTCTTACGAAGCGTTGAAACCGATCCTTAAGAGTAACCATCCGTTAAAACATATTTTGTAAACTAAAATTGTGTAGAATGGAAATTATCTCCCACTATTTTCCTGACCTTACCCACTCACAGACAAAACAATTCGAAGCACTCTATGACCTATATACGGAGTGGAATGAAAAGATCAATGTAATATCACGCAAAGATATTGTAAACCTGTATGAGCATCATGTATTGCATTCGCTGGGGATCGCTAAGGTGATCCGTTTCCGGCCGGGTACTCAAGTGATGGACCTGGGGACCGGGGGTGGTTTTCCGGGTATTCCCCTGGCTATTCTGTTCCCGGAGGCAACGTTCCACCTGGTAGACAGCATCGGTAAAAAGGTAAAGGTGGCTACCGAAGTGGCCGCAGCCATCGGTTTGAAGAATGTAACTTTTGCCCATGCACGGGCCCAGGAGGTGAAAGAGAAGTTCGATTTTGTGGTGAGCCGGGCGGTCATGCCGCTGGGCGAGCTGGATAAGATCGTTAAAAAGAATATAAAGAAAGAGCAGCAAAATGTGCTTCCCAACGGGCTGATCTGCCTCAAAGGAGGGGAACTCTCTGCAGAGATCGTTCCCTACCGGAACAAAGTACAGGTATACAGCCTCAGTGACTCTTTTAAAGAGGAGTTTTTTAACACCAAGAAAGTTGTCTATTTACCGATATAATAATCCCTATGAGAATCAAAAAGTTTGAGTTCAATATGTTCCCGGTGAACTGTTATGTAGTATGGGACGAAACGGGCGAAGCTGTGATCATCGATCCCGGATGTTTTTACGAGGAGGAGAAACAGACGCTGAAAAACTTTATAAAGAATAATAACCTGACTGTAAAACATCTGCTCAATACCCATCTGCACCTGGATCATATCTTTGGCAATCCTTTTCTGCTGAAAGAGTTTGGCCTGTCGGCAGAAGCTCACAAGGCGGACGAATTCTGGTTGGAGAGTGCTCCCCGGCAATCAAGAATGTTTGGTTTTAGCCTTAAAGAGCCTCCTGTGCCTTTGGGTAAATATCTGTATGATGAAGATACTATCACATTTGGAAATACCAGACTGGAAGCGATCCATGTACCGGGACACTCGCCCGGGAGTTTGGTCTTCTATTGCAAAGAGGAGAACTGTATGTTCTCCGGCGATGTACTCTTCCAGGGAAGTATCGGGCGGGCCGATCTGGCAGGGGGTAATTTCGACGAACTGATCGAAAATATTTGCAGCCGCCTCTTCTCGCTTCCCGACGAAACGGTCGTATATCCCGGGCACGGAGCTCCTACCACCATCGGTATCGAGAAGGTTGAGAATCCTTTCTTCCGGTAACAAGCAACTCCTATAACTACTGTACAATCATCCTTCTATGAAACAACAAACGTTTGCCGACCGGCACATCGGTATTACCGCACAGGATGCTGAGACTATGCTTCAAACCATCGGTCTCTCCTGCACGGACGAATTAATAGACCTTACTATTCCGGCTGATATACGTCTGAAAGAACCCCTGAAACTAAAACCGGCCCTTTCCGAACAGGAATATGCCGGGCATATTGCTTCCCTGGCAGCTAAGAACAAGCTTTACCGGAGCTACATCGGGATGGGTTGGTATGGTACCCATACTCCGGCGATGATCACCCGGAATATCCTGGAGAACCCGGTGTGGTACACCTCTTATACGCCCTACCAGGCGGAAATTTCGCAGGGAAGACTGGAGGCACTGATGAATTTCCAGACGGTGGTATGCAACCTGACCGGAATGCCGCTCTCCAATTGTTCCTTACTGGATGAGGCAACCGCTGCGGCCGAAGCTGCCTGCATGATGTATGGGCTTCGTTCCAGGGAGCAGCAAAAAAGGGCAGCCCAGACATTGCTGGTGGATGAAACTATATTCCCGCAGACACTGGCCGTATTAACCACCCGACTGATCCCCCTGGGGATCACGATACAATCGGTACGGATGGAGACGGTGGAATTTACTCCGGATGTATTCGGGCTCCTGGTTCAATATCCGGATTCGAACGGAGCTGTGCACGATTACCGGGAGATCACCCGGCGCACTCACGAGGCCGGATGCAAAGTGGCTGTTGCGGCTGATATATTGAGCCTGGTGTTGCTTACCCCGCCGGGAGAATGGGGAGCGGATATAGTAGTGGGCTCTACCCAGCGACTGAGTATTCCTCTTTTTTACGGGGGTCCCTCAGCCGGCTATTTTGCCACCCGGCAGGAGTACAAACGGATGATGCCGGGACGGATCATCGGTCTCTCCAGGGATCGGACCGGCAAACCGGCCTATCGTATGGCCCTACAAACCCGCGAACAGCACATCAAACGGGAAAAGGCGACCTCCAACATCTGTACGGCACAGGCGTTAATGGCTACGATGACCGGCTTTTACGCCGTATACCACGGAGCGGAAGGACTCCGGGAGATCGCTTCCCGCATTCACTATACGGCAACCTGCCTGGACAGTGAGATCTCTTATTTGGGTTACCTGCAACTGAACGACCAGTATTTCGATACGTTACGTTTTGTTTTGCCGGGCTCTGTCTCTTCTAACCAGATACGCACCATTGCCCTGGGTAAGGAGGTAAACCTCCGCTATTTTGAGAATGGAGATGTGGGGCTGAGTGTAGATGAGACGACGACCCTCGAAGATCTCAATCAATTGATCTCCATTTTTGCCATTGCCACCGGAAAAGATGTAGAAAAGATAAAAGAGCTCCCCGGCAGGTACACTATCCGGAAAGAGTTGCTCCGGGAGAGCGACTTCCTCTCTCATCCGGTATTTAAGCTGTACCATAGCGAAACGGAACTGATGCGGTACATGAAACGGTTGGAGCGAAAAGATATCTCCCTGACACATTCGATGATCCCACTGGGTTCGTGCACCATGAAACTGAATGCTGCCGCAGAGATGCTACCGGTAGGATTGGCGGGATGGATTGGCGTTCATCCGCTGGTGCCCCGGGAACAGTGCCGGGGGTATGAAGAGTTGATCGGGAACCTGGGGGACGACCTCAAAGAGATCACCGGGCTACCGGGTATCTCTTTCCAACCCAATTCGGGTGCGGCCGGTGAGTATGCCGGTCTCCGGGTGATCCGTTCTTACCTGGAGTCGATCGGTAAAGGTGCCCGCAATAAGGTATTGATCCCCGCCTCTGCACACGGTACCAACCCGGCATCTGCCGTACAGGCCGGTTACCAGCCGGTGGTCTGTGCCTGTGACGAGCTGGGAAATGTGGATATGGAGGATTTCCGGAAAAAGGCAGCGGAACATGGCAGGGAACTGGCAGCCCTGATGATCACTTATCCCTCCACACACGGTATCTTTGAGAGCGAAGTGGCAGCGATGTGCAGGATCGTTTATGAACAGGGGGTACAAGTATATATGGATGGGGTCAATATGAATGCCCAGGTAGGTTTCACTAATCCCGGGATCATTGGGGCAGATGTATGCCACCTGAATCTTCACAAAACATTTGCCTCTCCGCATGGAGGCGGAGGGCCCGGTGTGGGTCCTGTTTGCGTGGCCTCCCACCTGATCCCTTTTTTACCGGGACATCCCTGGTGGGGCAATTCCGTTAATACGGTAGCAGCCGCTCCTTACGGGAGTGCAGGTATTCTGCCCATTACCTACGGCTATATCCGTATGATGGGTGCGGAGGGATTAACCCGGGCTACCCGGACAGCTATTTTAAGTGCCAACTACCTGGCAGCCTCTCTTAAAGAGAGTTATGGGATAGTATATACGGGTAAAACCGGCTATGTAGGGCACGAAATGATCCTGGAATGCCGCACGATACAGCGGGAAACAGGTATTACGGAGAATGATATTGCCAAACGCCTGATGGACTACGGATACCATGCTCCTACCCTCTCCTTCCCTGTGCACGGTACGCTGATGATCGAACCTACGGAGAGCGAAAGTTTGCGGGAACTGGATAACTTTATCGAGACACTGTTATCCATCCGGCAGGAGATCCGGGAGATAGAGAACGGAGAGGCAGAAAAGGAGGATAATGTACTGATCCATGCGCCTCATTCCGAATATGAGATCGTATCGGATACCTGGAGACACGCTTACGGACGGGAGAAGGCAGCCTATCCGATCCCTTCGGTACGGGAAAATAAGTTCTGGGTGAATGTAGCAAGAGTAGATAACACATACGGAGACCGTAAATTACTGCCTACCAGTTATTGTACGCTGGAATAAGATTTATCTCTGTGTGCTCCTGAGCGTAGTTTCAGGAGTACACAGGGTATCACTCTTTTACCGAAATGGTTAACTTTCCGTCTGCTCCTTTTTGAACCATTATATTCCGGCGGAAAGAGGGATTTTCTTTGGAGTAAATAGTCACTCCATTGGCCTTCCACCATACGATATCACTCCCATATTTAAGTTCATTAGTGACCATATCTTCCAGTTTATCAGACTGATAACGGTGTCTGATCTCCATTTCAACCGGTACTCCTTCAAAATAGATATAGAATGTGAACTCGCTGAACCTGGAATCACCATAGGCGTATGTAAAAAACTCGTATAGCCCTTCATACTCATTATATACTACACTGTTAATGCGATTGTTATAGCTGGAATTATTAGTTAAACCGGCAGGAGGTGCAGGGGGAGTATCCAATAGCTTTTCGCTGGAAATAGGCAGGGTAGTAAGGTCGTCAGGATCGATCAGGTCGTTTTCCTGTTCATCTACATAATAGAATCTCACACTATTTCCGGCCCAGAAAGGGCCTCCGTCCGGCATACTATCGTACCAGCGGTTGGTATCGTCATCGTTACAACCTGCCAGGCAAATAGCCGCAAAAAAGAGAAGGATGGTTCCCAATAGTTTCTGTGTTCTCATAACTTTTGTTATTAAATAGTCTTTTGTAAATCTGTTAGCGAAGGCAAAGATATAAAAATTAGTAAAATGAGATTCCTCTTACCCTATAAAAATAGAATAAGAGAAATCTATTCTCTTGTTTACAGA
>JAJPZL010000130.1 GCA_021204375.1 Bacteroides sp. | reverse complement strand
AAGTTAAGCCTGGTTACGCCGATGGTACTGCGAAAGTGGGAGAGTAGGTAGTTGCTGTTTTTATTTTCAAACTCAAAAGAGTCCTGTACTTGAAAAAAGCATGGGACTCTTTTTTTTTGTTTGTATAGATTACCCTGTCCGGTAGTAAATAAAAATTAATAACTTTCCGGTAAACGGTTAATGTTTCGCTAAATAATCCCTATCCTCCTCAAACTTTCTTAAGAGCTGAAACTCTTTACCCCCTGAATTTGTATAAGAGGTTAAAATATAAATCCTTAATAATAAATCAGTATGAGAACAAATCCAAATCAGTTTGAAATAAATGGTGATGGAAGAGATAATTCTACCTGGTCAAGTACCCCGGCTTCTGACAGAATGCGTGCCAGTGCCAATGATCTGGCCGAGACCGAAAATATTTATGAAGAAGATTGCGCTTGCGGCAGAGAGCCTCTTACTCCGGAAGATAGAGAAAAAAGAATTGAAGAACTGGACGAACTGATCCACGATAAGATCGGGGATGGAAAATATGACGAAAATGGAAATCTGAGGCATAAAGAAGAATACACTCTCACTGATGAGGAGAGGATGAAAGTTACGGATACTACTCCGCTTGATCCGGCAGCCGATAAAGTCGCTGATCCTATTAATGTAAATAGTTCGGAAATTATCAGTGAACCGGTGGCTATCAGTGATCCTCTTGCAAGTAAAGAAACCACTACGGAAGATGGTGATATTCCTGTAAATGATATTGACGATACTCTTATGGATAGACTCGATGATGTAGATTGTGGTTGTGCAGATGATGTAGTAGATACTACAGCAGGGTCTGAAACAGGTGAAATTATGGATCCCGGTTATCCGGAAGATGTAATGACTACTACTACCCGTAGCAGTGCTCTTATTGATGATGGTGATAATATCTGGATCGTAGAGAGTGTAGAAACAACTATGGGTGATGATTCTGACAATATGGATGATATGGGTAGTTCTGATATTTCTGCTGCTAAAGAAAATGAAACTTCAGAAGATGAAACCTCTCAGAATAAACTATTACAGGATGGTGCTTCCCAGACTCAGGCTTCTCAGAAAAAAATGCTAAGAAACCACGCAGATGTGGTGAATGATCCGAAGGTAGAAACAACCAAATAGTCTACTACATAAATCCTGAAATCTCCTGCCTGCAAAGTATTGCAAGCAGGAGATTTCTTTTATATGAGGTTACTTTGCAGCAGTTAACGATCAGAGTGATTGGTTGATTTCTTGAATATATCCCAGGATCTCTTCGCGGCCTGTTTTTTTTTCGGAAGAGGTAACAAAGTGGGGTGGGAGTTCTTCCCATTGCTCCTGAAGTTTATTCAGGTAATTGTTTACGCTTGTTTTAAGCTTTCCCCCTGTTAGCTTATCCGCTTTGGTAAATACAATGGAAAAAGGTACTCCGTTCTCTCCGAGCCATTCCATAAATTCAAGGTCTATTTTCTGGGGGTCGTGTCGTGCATCGATCAGCAGGAACAGATTTGTCATCTGTTCCCGTTCGAGAATATAATCTTCTATGATCTTGCGGATACTTCCTTGGCCGCTTTTGCCCCTACGGGCATATCCGTAGCCAGGAAGATCTACCAGATACCACTCCTTATTAATAAAAAAGTGATTGATAAGCATCATTTTCCCGGGAGTTGCAGAGGTCATGGCCAGGCCTTTCCGGCTTGTCAGCATATTAATAAGACTGGATTTTCCTACATTGGAACGTCCTATAAAAGCATATTCGGGCAGGTTTCCCGGGGGACATTTTTTTACGTTCGTATTACTGATGACAAATTCTGCGCTTTTTATTTCCATACCTATAACTTTTCTTTTTGGGTTACCGGTTTCTGCCCTTCAAAGAGAGAAGAGACCCAGAGTCCTGCAAAGGTAAACATTCCGTTCAATAAAAGTAACTTATAGCCGAATTTATATCCGTAGTGACCGGCTACTTTGTCTAATAAGAGACACAACAGGGGGGCAGCTATCGCTATATAGGGGCTCCATTTGTCGCAGGCACTTCTTTGGGTAAGAAGTCCAAAGGAGAAGAGTCCCAGAAGTGGACCGTAAGTATAAGAGACCAGGATATAGATCGTATTTACCAAACTCTGGCTGTCTGCTACTGAGAAAAGACAGATAAAATAGTACCAGGATAACCGACATGGCAATATGTACGCGGCTCCTTTTCCTGATGACTGTCTGCTCCGGGTCTTTATCGGTACGGAGAATATCCACACAAAAACTGGTAGTCATAGCGGTAAGAGCCGAATCAGAGTTACTGAATGCTGCGGCGATGGTGCCGATGGTGAAAAGTACCAGTACGTAGGGGCCCAGGTAGCCTTGTGTGGCGAACATGGGCAATATATCATCGTTTTGTACCGGCAGGACAATATCCATTTGTGAAGCGATCACTAAGAGCAGGATTCCCAGGCAGAGAAAGAGAAGATTCAGTGGAATAAAGGAGAAGCCATACCAGTACATATTTTTCCGGGCATCTTTGAGAGTAGGGCAGGAGAGATTCTTTTGCATCATGTCCTGGTCCAGCCCGGTCATTACGATCACAATAAAGATGCCACTGATAAACTGTTTGAAAAAGTTCTGGGTGGATACCCAGTCGTCAAATACAAAGATACGGGAATAGGGATGATTATAAATGAGGCGTATAGTCTCTGAAAAATCTGTATCCAGTATGCGCATTACCTCTACCATAATACATACCAGAGCGGCTATAAGGCAGAACGTTTGTAATGTATCTGTCCATACAATGGTTTTGATCCCACTTTTATGGGTATAGAGCCACACCAAAGCTACTGAACCGGCCGCAATAACCCAGAAAGGAATTCCCATCTCTCCCAGAACAAACCGGTGGAGGATCATACATACCAGATAGAGTTTGGCTGCTGTACCGGTCATGCGGGAGAGGAGAAAAAAGAGGCACCTGTTATATACGCCCGGTTACCGATGCGCTGGCCCAGGTAAGTATAAATAGAGGTCAGATTGAGCCGGTAGTAGAGAGGGAGCAGAATATGGGCAATGGCTATGTAGCCGAAAAAAATCCGATGGTAAGCTGGATATAAGTCATATCAAATGAGCGTACCATGCCGAGTACCGAAACAAAAGTGACTCCTGAAATAGAAGCACCGATCATTCCGAAAGCCACTGCATACCAGGGCGATCTGTTCTCCCCTTTGTAAAAAGCGGTATCCGACTGGCTTTTACGGCTGGTGATGCGGGAGATCAGCAGTAAAATAGTAAAATAGATACCAATAGTGAGCAGGATATAACCGTTGTTCATAAACTTATTTTATAGTTTGCAAATATACATAAAACTCACCGTTATCCTGCTAGCTCTTTAAGTATATTCTCGTATCTTTGCCTAGACATAAAAAGGAAAAAAAGATGAATCAACAATACCCGTCCGTACTTCTGGAGAAGGCTGTGAGCGAGTTCTCGCGTCTTCCGGGGATCGGGCGTAAAACAGCTATGAGACTGGTGCTGCACCTGTTACGTCAGGAGCCTTCCGCAGTCGACTCTTTTGGTAATTCTATTATACAGCTTCGGCACGAAGTAAAGTATTGCCGGGTTTGTCACAATATATCAGACACGGAAGTGTGCCAGCTTTGTGCCAATCCGCGCAGAGATGCCTCTACTGTGTGTGTGGTAGAGAATATCCGCGATGTAATGGCTATTGAGGCAACGGGGCAATACCGCGGACTTTATCACGTATTGGGGGGAGTGATCTCTCCCATGGATGGGACAGGGCCCGGTGATTTGCAAATCGATAGCCTGGTCGAACGGGTAAAGGAGGGTGGTGTGCAGGAGGTTATTTTTGCACTGAGTCCTACCATGGAGGGAGATACCACTAATTTCTATATTTCCCGGAAACTGGCAGATACTACAGTGAAATTAAGTGTCATAGCCCGGGGTATCTCCATCGGAGATGAACTGGAATATACAGATGAGGTAACGCTGGGAAGGAGCATCATTAACCGTATTGCTTTTAATGGAAATGTTTAAATCCTCTATTCGACATGCATGATATTTTGATAAAACCAGCCCTGGAAAAAGTAAAATCCTACTATATCGTGTTCTGGGTGATAAACCTGGCTCTTATTGTAATTTTTGAGACCGGTCTTCTTCCGGAGGGTGTTTATGCGGGCGATGCCCGGATGGAATATATCCTGGAGACGATCGGTATTCTGCTGGTTATCGCAATGGTGCCCTTATCACTGAAACTTTTCAGCCGGGTACTCCACCGTAAAATAGACCGAATTCCTTTTGCCGAGGCTTTACAGCAATATCAGAAGTGGAGCCTTATACGGGTATTGCTGTTATTGACGGCTACTCTTTATAACATAGTAGTCTATTACCTGACTCTCCATAGCATCGGAGCCTTGTGCCTGATGATAGGGCTTACAGCTTCTCTTTTTTGTATACCGGGCGATAAGAGGATCCGGCGTGAATTACAGATTGACGGAGAGCAGGAACCTGCGGATGTTCAGTAGCACCTTACGGAGTGATGAAAAAAGAGTTTTTAAAAGGCGAAAAAGTTTTTCTCCGCCCTGTGGAACCGGAAGACCTGGAAACGATGTATGCTATTGAGAATGACCCGCAGATGTGGGATATCAGTAGTTTTACCGTACCCTATTCCCGGTATGTACTGCGACAATATATACAGGAGACTCAATATGATATTTACTGCAATAAGCAGTTAAGGCTGATGATCGTAGAGCGAAAGAGTGGAAAAGTGACCGGAACGGTGGATCTATCCGACTTCTCTCCCCTGCATCTGCGTGCAGGTGTAGGTATTGCCCTGTTAAAGGAGTACCGGGGCCAGGGATACGGTAGTGAGACTCTGAAGCTTTTAACAGAATATGCTTTTGAATTTTTGCATTTGAAGCAACTATATGCTCATATTGCCTGTTCCAATAAGAGTAGCATCGCTCTCTTTACCCATTCCGGCTTCCTGGTTATTGCGACTTTGCCTGCGTGGATAAGAGATGGTACGGAATGGGAGGATGCGTTGCTTGTACAGATTATAAATTCTACCGAAAAACAGGGAACTTATGATAAACCTGAGTGAACTTACCGAACAGATTAAAAATGTAGCTCTACAGACCGGAGCATTCCTGAAAGAGGAACGTACCCGTTTCCGGCGCGAAAGGGTGGAAGAGAAGAATAGTCATGATTATGTCTCGTATGTGGATAAAGAGGCAGAACGGCGGATCGTCTCCTACCTTACCCAACTATTGCCACAGGCAGGTTTTATTGCTGAAGAGGGGTCGGGTAGCCTTACCGATGAAGAGTATTGCTGGCTGGTTGACCCGTTGGATGGTACTACTAATTTCATTCATGATACTGCACCTTATTGTGTAAGTATTGCCCTGCGTAACCGGGAAGAACTCCTGATCGGGGTGGTCTACGAAGTGTGCCGGAATGAACTTTTCTGGAGCTGGAAAGGAGCCCCCTCTTTTCTGAATGGAAAAGAGATCCGTGTATCCGGTGTAGATAGCCTGGACAGTGCCTTCATTGCTCTCGGATTTCCTTACAATTCGCAGCTATATAAGCCGATGGCTTTGCACTTGGTAGCTACTCTCTATGGTAGTGTAGGAGGACTTCGTTTACAGGGAGCAGCTGCGGCTGAACTATGCTACATAGCAGCCGGACGTTTTGAGGCCCGTATTGAGGCCGCTCTGGATCCCTGGGATATTGCAGCCGGGACATTGATCCTTCAAAATGCGGGTGGAAAGGTTACCGACTTCCGGGGAGGAGAGGAATTCATTACCGGGAAAGAGGTGCTGGCTACCAACGGAGTGCTTCACGGGAAGCTTCTGGAAATTGTGCGGTTCAATTAAATTTCACTCTTTTTTTTAGTTTGTTACAAATAAATTTCGTACGTTTGTAAGCAAACCGAATTAAGAGATAAAAGATGAATGTACCTGTAATTTTTCAGTTTCTGGATGAGATCTCCAGAACTAATAACCGGGAATGGTTCCAGGAAAACAAAGAAAAATATTTGCAGGCCCAGGCGGCGTTTGAAGAGTTGCTTACCCGGATCATCGCACGCATTTCCCTTTTCGACGAAACTATTATAGGTATACAGGCGAAAGAGTGTACCTATCGTATTTACAGGGACACCAGGTTCTCTTCCGATAAAACTCCTTATAAAACACATTTTGGCGGTTATATCAATGCCCGTGGTAAGAAATCGAACCATGGCGGATATTATGTACACCTAGAACGGGGAAACTCTCTCCTGGCGGGTGGAAGTATCTGTCTGCCTTCGAATGTACTCCGGGCGGTCAGACAGGCCATTTATGATAACATTGACGAGTATATCTCTATTGTAGAAGATCCTGCTTTTAAAGCCTATTTTCCTGTGATCGGAGAAGATTTTCTCAAAACCGCTCCCAAAGGTTTTCCCAAAGACTTTCCTTATATAGATTATCTTAAATGTAAAGATTATAGTTGTGGATACCAGGTGCCAGATACCTTTTTCGCAAAGGAGAGTTTTCTGGATG
>JAJPZL010000090.1 GCA_021204375.1 Bacteroides sp. | reverse complement strand
ACTCCTCTCTTCAGAACTGCAAAGGTACTACTAAATAATAAAATAGTAAATTGTCAATTCATAAATAATGGACTATATTTGCATGAATTATATATTCAATTCCTATGAATGGTAAGTGTTTAATCTTTATTTTTATACTTTTTGTTTCGATAAGAATTGCAGCCCAGCCCCACCAACAGGTACATCCGAAACGTGAGTTCCGGGGAGCCTGGATACAGGCAGTGAACGGACAGTTCCTGGGAAAATCTACCGATGAGTTGCAGCAATACCTGATAAACCAGTTGAATGGCCTACAGGAAGCCGGTATCAATGCCATCATCTTCCAGATAAGACCGGAGGCCGATGCTCTGTATGCTTCGGAAATTGAACCCTGGAGTCGTTTTCTCACAGGAGCCCAGGGAAAATAACCCTCTCCCTATTGGGATCCGATGGCTTTTATGATTGAAGAGTGCCGCAAACGGAACATGGAGTTCCATGCCTGGATCAATCCGTACCGGGTAAAGACCAACAATACTAAAGAACTGGCCCAGGGACACCTCTGTTATCAGCATCCGGAATGGTTTGTACAGTATGGGAATCAGCTCTACTTTAATCCGGCCCTTTCGCAGAGCCGCGATCATATCCTGAAAGTAGTAAGTGATGTGGTGAACCGATACGATATTGATGCTATCCATATGGATGACTATTTCTATCCCTATCCGATTGATGGCATGGATTTTCCGGACGAAGAGTATTATGCCCGTTATGGAGGAAGTTTTGCCGGCAAAGCCGACTGGCGGCGGAACAACGTCAACATACTGATCAAACAACTGCATGAAACCATCCGAAGTATTAAACCCTGGGTAAAATTCGGTATCTCTCCTTTTGGTATTTACCGGAATGAAAAAACTGATCCTTTGGGAAGTAAAACCAACGGATTACAGAATTATGATGACCTTTATGCCGATGTACTGCTCTGGGCCCGCGAAGGCTGGATCGATTATAGTATTCCCCAGGTATACTGGGAGATCGGACACCCAGCAGCCGACTACGAAACGCTGATACACTGGTGGGCCCGTCACTCGGAGAACCGTCCCCTCTTTATCGGCCAGGATGTGGAGCGTACGGTAAAACATACCGATCCTAAAAATCCCTCCAGTCATCAGTTACCGGCCAAAATGGCTTTACAACGCTCATACCAGACCATTGGTGGAAGCTGTCAGTGGCCGGCAGCCTCTGTGGTTAATAATGTAGGAAACTACAAAAATGCATTGTCTGAACATTACCACAAATATCCGGCTTTGGTACCTGTATTCGACTTTATAGATAATAGACCTCCGGGAAAAGTCAAAAAGGTAAAAAGCGTATGGACCCCGAACGGATATGTGCTGTTCTGGACCGCTCCGAAAGCCAGAACAGAGATGGATGAGGCAGTTCGGTATGTAGTGTACCGGTATGATACTAAAAAGAAATACGATCTCGAAGATCCCTCTACCATTGTAGCTATTACCCAGGAGCCCTGGTATAAATTACCCTATGAAGATGGTAAAAAGAAATACTGGTACCGAGTAACTGCATTAGACAGGCTTCATAATGAGTCGAAAAGTGTGGTGAAGAAGGTAAAATTATAAAAGATAAATACAGTACGATCTATTTACAGCCAGCTTCACAGTGTCTGTTGCATAACTACTGTTGTCACTTGTTGTCGCCGGCTTCATAGCCGGTGACTTTTTATTTTGCGGCTTCATAGCCGCTTTGGTACCGTGTGGGGCTGTGAAGCCAGCAGCGGCAGCAATATATTGATAAATAATGTAGTTCTTACCGAATATAAAAATCAAGTAACTTTTGCCCTTCGAGATATCCTTCCAGATGTTGCCCGATAGAGACAGGTCCCACTCCTACCGGAGTTCCTGTAAAGAGCAGATCCCCTATTTTAAGAGTCATAAACTGACTTACATACCCTATGATATCATCGACTTTATGTAACATATCCCCGGTATATCCGGCCTGCACGGTTTGTTCGTCAATATCCAGTTTGAAATGCAGATCCTGTATCTCTTTATCCAAACCGGAAAGAGATACAAACTCTCCTATAGCAGCGGAATTATCAAATCCCTTACAAAGTTCCCATGGCTGACCCGCTTCCCGGAATTTGCGTTGCAGATCGCGTGCAGTAAAATCAATGCCTACTGTTACAGCGTCGTAATAACGAGATGCAAAACGGGGAGCAATATGCTTACCCAACCGGCAGATACGGACTACAAGTTCCGTTTCATAATGGATCTTACTGGAAAAAGAGGGAATAAAGAAGGGTTTACCATCTTTGAGCAGAGCCGAATCAGGCTTGGTAAAGATCACCGGCTCTTCCGGTTGGACCTCATCCCCCAGCTCCCGGGTATGAGCCGCATAGTTCATTCCAACAGCCAAGATCTTCATTTTTGCTCTCCGTTCAGATTAAGACGATTAAACATAACAGCCAGATGAGCATACAAGGAGGTATTCTGCACTACAATATTTTCAGACACCCTGATACGAAAAGGAGTAAAGTTCCAGACCGCTTTGATACCACCCTCTACCATAGAATCGGTAATCTGCTGGGCAATCTGGATAGGTACCGTAAGCACCCCAATATTTACATCATACTCTTTCATTCTGGCAGTGAACTCGTCAGAATGATAAATCGGTATTCCTCCGATAGAGGTTCCCACCAATTCGGGCTTTATATCAAAAGCGGCCACAATCTGCAAACCGAAATGGCTCAATCCGGAATCCTGAAGTAAAGCTCCCCCCAGACTCCCTACTCCAAAGAGGAATGCCTTATGTGTTTTGGTAAAACCAAGAAAATCTTCCAGCACTTCAATAAGCCGGTCAATTTCATACCCTACCCGGGTACGGCCGGATATATTTACATACGAAAGATCCTTGGTAATCTGTGAAGCATCAATATTGATCTCCTTGGAGATCTGTGTAGACGAAACAAATTGTTCACCCTTTTGCTTTAACAGCTTAACATTGGAAAGATACCAGGGCAAGCGGCGAAGAGTAGGTTCAGGAACTTTGGTATTTTCTCTGGATATAAGGTTGCTCATTTCGTTGGTACAATAATAACTTACTACTAAGTGCAAAAGTAGTCTTTTTTTTAATACCGAAAAGTGATATGACAAAAAGGTTAAGAAAATTTTTCCCTCTTTTTCCATATATCTGCAAATAATTTATCACCTTCTGTCGCGGTTATTTGCTGTTAAAAAGGTTTTTGTTAATTTTGACCCTGAATAAAATGATACCGTATGAAGAAAAATGACTGGAAAGACCGGCTGAATGTGGTTTATTCTACCAACCCTGACTTTACCTACCAGACAGACCCGGATGAAAAGGCAGAGACTCTCCCCGCATCTCAACAAAAACTCCGTGTATCCCTGGACAAAAAGAACCGGGGTGGTAAAATAGTGACCCTCATAACCGGTTTTATAGGCAGCGAGGAAGATATGAAAGAGCTGGGTAAAATGCTTAAATCCCGGTGTGGCGTAGGGGGTAGTGCCAAAGATGGAGAGATCATTATACAGGGAGATTTTAAGAACCGGGTGATCGAACTATTAAAGCAAGAGGGTTATACCCAGACCAAAGAAACAGGCGGATAAAGAAGAGAAAACCATTTTCCGAATAAAAAATACAAAAAAAGGTGTTCCTTCAGTAAAGAAACACCTTTTATAGGGATAAGAACAGCGTTCTTATTTATTCTGCATTCAGGTTGAAACGTTTAAAAGCAACTACCTGAAGATCTTTGTCAGCGTTAACCAGGAACTGTTTGATAGTCAGTTTCGGATCTTTCACATAATCCTGATTCAACAAACAAACCTCTTTATAGAATTTACCAATACGACCGGTAGCAATTCTTTCGATCATATTTTCAGGTTTACCCTCTTCACGGGCCTTATCAGCAGCAATTGTTTTTTCTCTTTCAAGCACTTCAGCCGGAACACAGGATTCGTCGATAACGACCGGGTTCATAGCAGCAATCTGCATCGCTACATCTTTAGCTACCTGAGCATCTACGTCAGCCTGGTTGAAAGCAACAATAGTAGCCAGTTTGTTACCCGGGTGAATGTATGCTACAGTAGCAGCACCTTCCACAAATGAGTAACCATCCAACTCCATTTTTTCACCGGTGATACCGCTACGGTCAGTCACATTCTCAGCGATAGTACCACTACCTAATGGAAGTACATTCACAGCTTCCAGGTCAGCAGCTTTAGCTTCCATAGCCTTATCCAGGATATCGCCGGTCAATGCAACGAAATCAGCATTTTTAGCCACGAAGTCAGTCTCGCATTTCAGTGCGATAATAGCAGCAAAACCTCCGTTCGCTTTAGCCAGCACACAACCTTCGGAAGCATCCCTGTCAGAACGTTTCGCAGCTACTGCCTGTCCTTTTTTACGAATAATTTCAAGTGCTTTGTCGAAATCGCCTTCCGCTTCATTCAACGCATTTTTACAGTCCATCATACCGGCGCCACACATTTTGCGCAGACGGGTAATATCAGCCATAGATACAGCCATACGTATTATCTCTTTTTTAATTAATATTCGGTTTACTGATAAATGAAAAAATATGCCGGTAAGCTCCGGGAAGTCTTATCTACAAAATAGGCAGACTCAGGAAGCATACCGGCACATGAATATATTACGCTTCTTCGTCTTCTTTGATATAAGCAGCAGCTTTGGCAGCGTTGATAGCCTCTTCGTCAGACTTATCCAGTCTGGCTTTGACTGATCTCTTCTTACCTTTGTTAGCAGGGGCTTCACCGGCAGCCTCCATGTCGATCTTTTCAGCTTTCCGCTCTTCAAGACCTTCGGCAATAGCTGCACAACAAGCATCTACGATCACCTCTACTGATTTGGTAGCGTCGTCGTTAGCAGGGATCACAAAATCCACATTATTCGGATCAGAGTTCGTATCTACGATCGCAAATACGGGAATACCCAGACGGTTAGCTTCGCGGACAGCAATGCTCTCTTTCATTACGTCTACTACGAAAAGAGCCGAAGGCAAACGGGTAAGGTCTGCGATAGAACCGAGGTTCTTTTCCAGTTTTGCACGCTGGCGTGAAATCTGAAGAACTTCTCTTTTTGAAAGGTTGCCGTAAGTTCCGTCATTGGTCAATTTATCGATAGTAGCCATTTTCTTCACGGTTTTACGAATAGTAGGGAAGTTAGTCAACATACCACCCGGCCAACGCTCGATCATGTAAGGCATATTCACAGCAGCAGCTTTATCAGCTACGATCTGTTTCGCTTGTTTTTTAGTAGCAACAAAAAGTATCTTTTTGCCTGATTTTGCAATTTGTTTCAAAGCATCAGCTGCTTCGTCAATTTTAGCAACGGTCTTGTGAAGATCGATGATATGAATACCGTTGCGCTCCATGAAGATGTAAGGAGCCATAGCCGGGTTCCACTTTCTTTTAAGGTGTCCGAAGTGAGAGCCGGCCTCTAATAATGTTTCAAAATTTGTTCTCGACATTGTATTTTTTAATCGTTTACATTCTTTTTTGTTATTCAACCAACCGACAGGTAGTTATTCCACCCAGGGAAATAAATCTTATCGGTTTAGATACTAAACGCTCTTTCCGAGTTATCTAATCATTGTCAGATTTTTATATATCGTATATTTCGCAACACAGACAGTAAAAAACCCGTAAACAGCAGATTGTATAAACCGTATCTTAACGTTTACTGAACTGGAATCTCTTACGAGCTTTTGGACGTCCCGGTTTTTTACGTTCCATAGAACGCGGGTCACGTGTCATGAATCCTTCGGCACGAAGTGCTGCTTTATCTTCCGGGTTCATTTTTACCAAAGCACGGGCGATTGCCAGACGAAGAGCCTGAGACTGACCAGTGAAACCACCACCGTAAAGATTTACCTTGATATCATACTTTTCAGCAGCCCCAATTGTGTTCAACGGCTGTTTTACCACATATTGAAGAATAGTTGATGGAAAGTACTGAGTCAGGTCACGTTTATTGATCGTAATTTTTCCAGTTCCTTCAGTAACGAAGATGCGGGCAACTGCACGCTTACGTCTGCCTAATGCATTTATTACTTCCATTATTTCTTATTTAAGTAAGTTTATATCAATTGACTTGGGACTCTGGGCCGCGTGTTTGTGTTCCGATCCGGCATACACATACAGGTTACCCAATAATTTAGCTCCCAGTTTGTTCTTGGGAAGCATACCCTTCACCACTTTTTTCAGTAATTTCTCTTCGCCGTTCGGTTTAGCGATCAGACGTGCGGGGGTCATCTCCCGCTGTCCACCCGGATATCCTGTATATCTCAGGCAAACCTTGTCATTCCACTTGTTACCGGTAAATTTCACTTTATCGGCATTAATAATAATTACATTGTCACCACAATCTACATGAGGAGTAAAGTTCGGTTTGTACTTACCTCTTAATAATTTAGCAACTTTCGAGCCCAGACGTCCAACCACCTGGTCAGTTGCATCTACCACAACCCACTCTTTGTTTGCGGTCTCCTTGTTTGCAGAAATGGTCTTAAAACTTAAAG
>JAJPZL010000471.1 GCA_021204375.1 Bacteroides sp. | reverse complement strand
CCCCCCCCCCCGTACCGGGGGTACCGGGATGTTCCGAATACACATTGCTAACTCCCAGGTATGTACTGCCGGAATAGACCACATGATTAATTTGTCCCTCTTTGTGAACCGATAATTCGTAAACAATATTATTGTTGGGAACACCACGTTGAGCCTCAATTTCTGAAGCATACCCGGAACCATCCACACTTAAAATATTCACCCGGTACTTATGGTTCCTTAAAATATCCAGTCTTTTATCAGGGTCGGCCGGATCCACCAGTACAATACGGTAATACTGTGTGGATATGTTCCCCGCTGTATCGGTATACCTACCACCTATTATTAAACTGAAATAGTAAACACCCGATGAAAAATCACCACGGGTATCATAAACAAACAATCCTCCGATTACCTTGTCATTATCAGTGTTAGAAGCCTTTAGCAGGGAGTTATATGTTGTATACTGATAGGTAGAATGGTAGGAAGGAGCTATAACATTATCGCCGTTGATATTTTCTCTCTTGGGAATATAATAGGACTGATTTGCCGCACAGATATACCCGGCGGATGTAAGGGTAAAATTACCAAGTCTACCGGCCACATCGTTACTATCCAGATTGAGTCCTATATCAATCCGCGCTACATTACGTATCACATCCAGATTGGGAAAAGAGGACATTTCATCAATAACCTGTGGTTCCAGGCCGGCCCACATAGGCAGCGTACTGAAAGGTGATACTGAGAAATAACCTCCCCTGTAAGCAATACTTCTCACACTCTCCCGCTTATCACCTATACTTATCTTCGAGAGGAAAGTAGCAATAGTCGCTGTGCCTCAATTAAAAAGGAAGTCTATTGAATATTTTTCTCCTTCCCTGCTTTTGGCAAGCCTCACCTTAAAGGTGCCGGAAGTACCGTTGTGGACATGATCGAATACTCCTCTGTGACAAACAAACGCTTCCTCCTCATCTTCATCTATTCCGTACACCAGCACATCAATGGCTCCCTGTTCGATCGTATTCATTCTATCTTCCGTCATCACTACTCCTCTGACTTCCACCAGGGAAATTCCGGAGACGCTATACCCGAAAGTCACCTCTATCTCTTCTCCCAGATCAAGCGTATTCCTCCCCCTCTATCAGGTTCTCATCTCCACAACCGTACAGAAAGAGAGTGATAAGGGAGAGGAATCCTAATTTCACAGATATTTTTTTTCATAAATTTATAGTATAACAACCTGTATTTCAACAATTAGGTGATATTTCTGCCTTCTTTTTTTATGGTCATCACATTGGTCAGATTTCCTGCCACAATATGTATATAGGCAGTGTATACACCCGCCGGAGACGGAAGAGATGTTACTATCCATAAAAACAACGTTTTCTCAGCCGGCATATCGATTACAGAAAAATAAATTTGAGAATAATCCAATTCAACAGCCCACAAATCCATCCAGTAAATTCCTGTAGGATCTATTTTGTCGGGATAGGCTGAGATATAAGCAGACCATCCATCCGGATGGGTGGTAGAAACCTGGATCAGAGATTCCATTTCATGAGCCGATATCTCCATCCATGTTTCCGAAATATCCAGCCGGTATATCTCTCCTCCTACATCTACATCGTTCTTATGCTCCTCCAAGGGTACTACCCTATACCCGATACCATACGGTTCCGAACGGAAGGCCTGCCCGGGTTCAGGAAAACCACGATTGATGATCTTATCTACAGTAACCACATAGTGATTATTACGCAACAAAGACAGATGAGTTTTCTCCTCATTTACAAAATCCACCCTGTAAAACCATACCGGCAGATTCGGATAGGTCTCTCCCGCACGGACAACATCTCCCCCGCCTTCATCCTTAGCGCCTATTCCCAGTACCAGGCAGGTATTATCAAGCAGATCCTGTGCAGAACCTGCAGGGGCTTCAAATGTATAGATCGTATAGGTTACCTGATCCGTTGCCGGATCAAACATATAGAGAAGCGGAGACTGGCTTTTACTTTCGTTTTGCGGTATAGAGGGTGCCATAACGGAAAAAGTGGATGCTCTCAGGGTAACATTCTTCTCATTGGGTATTACCTGGCCCGCTGTATACCTGTTATACAAATATACGCTGGTCACTCTTCCCCAATCTCTTACTACAGTAGCATCCAGCTCGATGTCGATACGCACCACTGAACGTATGACAGGGATATCCCGTACCGGAGTCGCTCCTCCTATCGATACATTTTCCAGCATCCCCCACATAGGGAAGGGAGTAAAGGTTTCCGGCATATATCCCTATTCCTGTTCCATCCAGAACAGCAGCGCTTTTTCTACCTGGTTACATGGCATACCTTCAGTCAGGGTCAGCCCATTCAACTGAGTCTCACAATTGACAACGGCAAACAGGTGAAAGGTGCCCGAAGGAAGTTCCACCTCAAACTTTTTCCGGGTGATGTCTGCTCCGTCATCTACGGGCGTACTCCCTTTATATTTTCCTACATAGTCCCAGGAAGCATCAAACAGCAGGATCTAGACATTCTCCACTCTGCATTCGTGCGTGTCGGTAACAGCCCGTGACCCTACCATACCGGGAACCTCGAAGGAGAAGGAAGCAGTTGTGAGTACCTCTCTGGGAGGCTCCAGAGCAGACTCCGTCATATAACCGGCGAGTCCTGCGGCACAACTTATCCATAGGAACAAATATCCGTAAACCGTATGCATCGATCTATATACTTTTACTCTTTCCATAGGGCTTAATTAAATTCAGTAAGTATTTCTATCAGATGCCAGGGCAGCAACACAAGGGTAAGCGTAATCTCCCGGGCCTCCACATTAGCAATAATAGTGTAACTATTGTTGCGTCGGATGGCTTCAATATTCTGCTTCGTACCGTTCTCCCTCCTGGCCTTATCAATGATCACTGCTGCTTCCCGTTCAGAACCATCTGCAAGGACCAATTTTATGTTTATCCCTAATTTATCGGCATCACCGGAGGCCGTACAGGTTCGCTCCGGGGTATAGAAGGAGCAGAGTAAAAGGCCCTCTCCACTATCCGGAATAGCGCTGTCAGGAATAGGGGCGGCCGGATTCCACGTTTTAGAAAGAAGTTGGGAAGCAGGTACCGTCTGTATCTGTCCGAACGGAGGATCCTCGTGCCGTATAAAAGACTCTCTGTCATAGCTATTCTTCAGGGTAATGGTGGTTTGGGTAGATAAAGGAACCGTTAATCCGCTATCTTTGCGGATGTATAACTGTACACGGGCTACGGCACGTTCCAGGACAATCTCCGCACCATCAGCTTCGTCCTCGGCAACGGTAGCATACACCTTTTGGGTCTCTACCATCCCTGTCATAGGAAGCCCTTTCCCGCTCTGAAGAGTCGTATGGTCGTTATTGAGAAAGTGAGCAAAGTCAAGCTCCATAGCCTCCAGGTCATCGTAATTTCCTACTGCCTCCAGCCCGGCTTTCATCTGCTGCGGCTCATTGACAATAGCTACTACTCTTTTTTTATTGGGTTTACCAACCCTTTTGGAGACATCCAGGATCACCCCAAGTTTAGAAGCATCCTCTACCTCTACTGCGAAACTATCAGCCACATTAAAGAATTTATTCAGCTCCAGTTCAGGCCAGCCCGAGGTTTCATCAAAAATCAGCAAACGGACGGTATTCATTTGATCTTCCGGTGCCACTTCGCCCTGCTCTATGATCTCGATCCGCATCACGCCCCGGACTTCTACCATCCCACTATGATCGGTGATGGGTGATTCCGAGAAACACGAAGAGAGCAACAGCACCGTAAAAAACACAAAAAAAACAACTTGTACTTCTCATCCGATTTAAGTTTTCCTTCTGTTCTATATTTCGATATCCCTGAGCCATATGATCCAGTCGTTTACTACAATAGAGATCGTCACAAATCCTCCGGCCCCGTTCTCGCTGCATTGCAGGATCAGCTCCCATTCACACTCCTGGTTCAGGTATTCCTGAAAAGGAAGGGGAGTACCATCCGGGCGGTGGTAACGATTCGATTTCCTCAGTAACTCCATCAGGTCGTAATTCCAGACCTCTTCACCGGTATCGGTACGCCGTACTATTAGGCGATAGTCATACTCATCATCCGCAAAAAGCCGCATCGTCCGGATCTTAGCTTCCGACAGGACCTGGGATTCCATTCCGGTTACCAGATGGTAGGGATGATAAGTCATAATTTCTTTGATCCGGGGCGTATTATCATATCCATACGCTCCGCTTTCAGGTGTTATAATTTCAAAGGTATAAAGAGGTTTTTCACCCGCCTGTTGCAGGTGGTCACTATCCGTACACTCCAGAGCCAGATTAAAACGGTTGGTTTTCCTGACTAAATGAACGGGGTATACCGAATAGTCAGTATCGTATTCTACTACTGTGGTCTCTCCGAACTACAGGTGGGGAAATTCATGAGAGACATCGCTTGCCTCATGGTAAAGAGAGAGTTTTACCTCCTGGATGGTAGTCACACCCGGTCTGAACGGCTGATCGTTCAGATCCGTAAAGCGGAAGTGATTGGTTAATCCGCCTACAGTGATCAGTTTATAGGTTCCGGGTGTGAATCCATCTCTCAGGTACAATCGTTTGTTATCAATCAAATCACCGGCACAATCTGCATGTCTTTCAAACAGAAAGTAGCCGTCTTTATCAAATACATATACATCTACCATCTCCACCTCCGATCCGAACAGATCAGTATAGTCCATATTGTAATCAAATATAAACTCAAGATAAACAGCGCAATCCTCATGATCTTCCTTGATGAAACCGATCAAAAGGAAAGGAAAAATAAGCACAATTATTTTTTGACTATAGTATACATAGGTGGTTGGGTAGAGTTAAGAACAAGGGCAGGCAGAAGAACCTACCCTTATAAAAAGATCACAATGAAAATCAGATGCTTATCTCATTCTGCCAGAAAATCCAGGGTTTGATCTTCAGTTCAATACCCAGGTATCCACCCTCTTCATCGATCGGGTCGACCGGATCAGGATCACCAGGACCCGGGTTATTGATATCCGGATACCAGGGAGTACCTGCACCGCTTACTTTACCCAGGGTGAGTTCATACCAGTTGTTACGAACAATACCATATTTTCCGAAAGCCATGTCTGCAATATCAGGACTGTTGTCATGCTGGATCTCATAGTAATAGTAATTCATCCCGCCCTGATACCAACGGATACAAGGTATAGAAGAATTTGATTTAATGATCTCTCCACCAATGTTGTTCTGGATCAGAGCCAGGTCTCCGGCAGTTAACGAAGCAAAGTCTGTCACAGTAAAACCGGATATACTATTTGCCGTAATATAATCTTCAATATCGTTATACATCCGGTCACAAGCATCCACCAGGTTAGCTCCTCCCTTGTCGTAAGCATCCTGAAGATCTTCCAGCGTTTCATAATTTACACCTGCAAAGCTAAACCAGTCACTTCCGGGTGTCCAGTTACCATCCGGATAATAAGTACCTTTGACTACCACACGGGTAGCATTTCCATATTTCTGTTCGTCAGCCTCCATGGTGTTTTCAATCTGGTACGTTTTAACTCCATCACCCATCCATGAAACCTCAGTGCCGACAGGAAACTCAGGAACATAAGTAGAAGAGTTAACTTTAACAAAAGCAAGGCCATCTCCTACTGTAGCCGGTGCAAAGTTCGGGTCTTCCGTATAGAAATTATTTACATAACTTCCTCCGAAAGTATGTTGAACTGCCAAAATAGTTTTCTTTGCAAACGGATAGAATTCTGTGTTCAGAGCATCCAGTGTCCAGCCAATAAAACTAAACGTTGTATTCTCACTAGTAGGTTCAACTGTTATATTAGCTTTCTTTTTGAACTCTATTTTAGAGGCCAGGCGTTCAATATGAATTGTCACCTTCTCTGCCTGTGCTGCATTCTGAGCCTGCTGTACAGTGGGATAATCTTCTACTTTTTTAATATAATCACTAATATCGATCACCGAAGTATCGATTTTATTATCAGGTGCTGTAGTACTCTTACCGGTCTCATCCCCACTGTTGATCATAGTAAAACCGGCAGCATAATTGTTTGCGTCATTGGCTACCTCAGTTATGTCGACACTTTTAATAGCAGCATTCAATAGTGTATACGCAGTAATACTACTACCCATAGAACCGATTACATCAGTAACCATTTTCGATCCGGGATTGGCAATAACCAGAAGAGATTTGGCATTGACATCTACCCGTTGTACCTCCGTAACAGTGCCGGGAATTCTAATATAATAGTCAGTTGTACCCGGTACCTGCAAAATAGTACCTGCATTATCAAAGGTAAAGAGATAGAGTGTTTTGATGGTACTTTCCACCGGATCTCCATCCTCTTCACTGGATGCACGCCCGGTAACATCGGTAGCAATATCAATAGATAGATAAGCTACTGCTCCGTCCGAAACGTCAGGACCGTCATACTACCCATCCTTATTTCACGCGCTTAGTAGTAGCGCTGCCAAAGCAAATGTAAATAAAGACTTAATTTTTATATAATTAAATGTTAGTGAACAAATAGTAATTCTTTTCTGTTATTA
>JAJPZL010000039.1:1495-6595 GCA_021204375.1 Bacteroides sp. | reverse complement strand
CACTTATTCAGCTGAGAAACAAACACTTAAAACAGCTGCGTTAATAGTGTAGTAACTTTACAACTTACAGGAGTAAAAAGTATTTTTAGCTGCGGGAAAAAAGTGCCTTGTAAAAGAAAAAGCCATCTTCACAGACAGCTTTTCCCTACATTAAACTAATTCTTACTAGCTATTCAACAGCAAATGGTAAATACCATTTTGCCTCATCAGAATAATCAGGCATCGCTATACCCGAATATTCATATTTTAATTTCAAATTATCCATTAAATATTGATTACCTGCTCTGCCTTCTCTGTTCAAGCGACGAGCAATACGGGTCATGTCTCCCCAACGGTGACCCTCAAATCCACACTCTAAGGCAGCTTCTTCAATAATTACTTTTTCCATAAAGTGGATAGAGTCCTGCAAAGTGATGGCATCTTCCGGGAAATTCTTTACTTTCAGATTAGCCCGTCCACGCACTCCTTCATTCAGGCGCCACGGACCACGTTGATAAGGTGTATTGGATTCTCTGGCATCAAAATAGAGGGGTTCGGGATAATAGTTATCAGGGCCCCAGCCGGATTGACGACGCTGACCATCGTGTTCTACATCATCCCAATTATATACACCTTTAATCCCGTTATTTACAATAGCGTAAGCCAAAAGAGGATACCCGGCACGGTTAGCTGCCTCCGCATACCGTAAATGCAAAAGACCGGCCCGATACAGAAACCATTTACCGACTTGTTCAAAGGGTTTGCTATCATCGTAGTTATAGAGATATTTCTGTACCACATACTCGCCGTTCACCTCTTCAAAAGAGGAGTTACGACCACGGCCGTCAAAACCAAAATTATTCTTTTGTACTTCATTTTCCCAAAGCCCTATTGCATACTCAGAGGGTTTTATCTGGTAAGTACCCCGACCGGTATTTGCAAAAAGATTCACAAAAGGATAAGTCGGAGCAAAAGAGGCATCAAAACTGACAGTCCATATATGTTCCTGACGCACCTCAGAGTTTTCAACCGGTAATTCAAACATGGTTCTCCACTTATTGAGGTAGGAGTTGATATCGTCCCATTTATACCGCCAGTATACGATCTAGAAATAGGGAGTAGAATTACTATACCATACCGCACAATTGAGTTTATAAGATAGATGATTCAAAGTAGCTTCCTGATCTTCATTGGTAGCTAATACCTTGCGATACAGCGTAGCGGCTTTTAAATAATCTCCTCTCCATAAATATAGATCCGCCAGTAAAAGTTGCTTCTTAACGAAAAAGAAAGACAATTCATAACCATCCAGATAATATTCGATCAAAGAAGAATTCGCATAATTATCCAGTGAAACCTGACTATCTTCCACACAGGCAATCAATTCATCAAGCAGGGTATCAAAATCAATGGTTCTTTGTCCTTGTGTTTTTAATACATCTTCTACGGAGATTACAGGTTCGGTCAGGTAAATTACCTCTCCAAACTGAATCCCCAACTGGAAATATACCCAGGAGCGCAATCCTACCACATCTGAATATCGTTCTTTATATTCATCTTCAGTCAGGCGGTTCTCATCCTTCATTATTTTAAAATTATAAAGCATGTCATTGCAATTCTGAATGACTGAATAGAACGGGGTAATATCAGTATACTTATTACCGGAAGAGGGAGTGCCCAGGTTAATTTCCTGAATGTCCCTGGAAGAGTTATAGGTTATATCCATCAGATCGGCCCGTAGTTCATTCAGTACTACGATCGGTTCTGCCAGTTCCATAAACTTACCATAAAGCCCCAGAATAGCGTTATATCCATGAGATATGTTGTTATAATGGTTCTTTTATGTCAGTACCTCTTCCTTGTCGGTTTGTACACAAGCTGTTTACAGAAAAGCGGACAGAAGAATTAGTTTGATTATATATTTTGTAAATTTCATATTACATCTAATTTTACATTAACAATATTACAGACCAATCTTAATTCCTACATAGAAAGTACGGGCCTGCGGGGTAATGAAAGCATTAATACCATAACCCAGCGGATTAGTTGTGACACTGAACTCCGGGTCGTATCCTTTATAGGAAGTTAGCGTACAGAGATTCTCACCTACAGCGAATACCTGGAGCCCGGTAAATACACCCGAACGAAGAGGAACATCATAGGATAAAGTCAGATTCTTAAATTCAGGTAAGAGCCATCTTCAATCCAACGATCGGAGAAACGGGAATTACCCATTGGATCTCCATAATAAATGCGGGACATATCCGTCTGCTGTCCTTCTACTTTCTAGCGATTGAGTACTGCCTGAGTCTGATTAGCAAATCCGGACATGGACTCTAACTGCTGACGGGTATAGTTGTAGATATCATTCCCTATGGAATAAGTAAAGAGCGCAGAGAGAGAAACGCTTCCACTTCATACTGGTAGTAATGCCTCCATAGACATCCGGATTAGGATCGCCAATGACTACCCGGTCGTTCTCATCAATCAGATCGTCACTATTCTGATTGACAAACCGCACGTCACCGGCTTCATAAGCAACTTTGTTCAATCCATTCATATAATAGAGTCCACCTGACTTTGCTGCTTCTGCAGTAGTATAGATACCATCTGTTTTGTATCCATAGAAAAGTCCCAGGGGACTCCCTGTCTGAGTGAGTATAGTAGCTCCGTTAAAATCTGTTTCATAAGAGGCCGGAAGCCTGGTTACTTTATTCTTATAGAAAGAAGCAGTCACTCCCAGGTCCCATTTAAAGGTACGGTGATTAATAAGACGGCCGTAAAGTGATAAGTCAAGACCTTTATTTTCCATCTCACCGTCATTAGAGATATATGTATGGAAACCGGCAATTTTAGAGATCGGAGAGTAAGTGATCATATCTTTTACAGTAGTTTTGTAGATATCTACCGTTACTCCCAGGCGTTCATTCAGGAAAGCCATATCAACTTCCAGATTTAATTTGGCTACCCGCTCCGGTCCCAGGTTAGTATTGACAATATTACCACGAATTAGACCGTAATTGCCAAACAAATTCTGGGAATCGTAGTAATGACGGGAGGTATAATTGCCTATATCATCGTTACCACTTACCGAATATCCCAACCGTATTTTCAACATATCTACAAAATCTGCCTGCTGCATGAACTGTTCGGAAGAGATAAGCCAGGCTCCGGAGATAGCAGGGAATACCTGACAGTTCCCGATAGATTCACCATAACGGGAAGAGCGGTCGAAAGAGGCGGTGGCGGTTAAGAAATAGCTGTTCTTTAATCCATAAGAGGCATTCAGATACCAATCTACCTAGTTCCAGGTACCCAGGGATCCATTTACCAGAGCCAGCGAGTTTAATCCATTTCCTAAAGAAGTAAAATCATCACTGGGGGAATTATAACTCTTTCCCCAGTCATCTTCTACTTTATTATGCTGGTAACGAAAACCAACTATGGTGTTCAAAGAGTGATCATGTGCAAATTTAAAAAGATAATTGGCACGGGTCTCGTTGGATATTGACAGGGTACGTTCTACATGATGTTGCATGGCATTATCTACCAGAGCGGTCGGGAGTATATCGTGTGCAATGCCTCCTGGCAGGAAAACACGTTCACGCTCTTTATAAAAACGAAGCCCCACCGCACTACTCACTGTCAGATTGCACCATACGTTATAAGCAAGCTCCATAGAACCTAAAAATCCATAATTGGAATTCTCCTGCATCGCGTTCCGGGTAATCACCGCAGGATTAGAGAATCCGAACAAATCTACTCTTTCAAGGTTAGGAGAAGAGAGCCCCTCTTCGTTGTATACGTTAGGCGACATAAAAGGTGCCTTTATCAAAGAGGCATAGATCGGATTAGTGTGCTGACCTCCACCCTGATCGGTAAGGTTCCGCTTACCATAAATAAAATACATATTGGAATGAAGCTTCAGACGCTCTGAAAGATTAATATCCGTATTAATCTGGGCATTAAAACGGGAATAATCATTTCCACGGATCACTCCTTCATTTATCTGATATCCTAAAGTAAGAGCATATACTGCAACATCATCTCCACCGGTTACTCCCAGAGAGTAATTTTGTTTAAAACTTTCAGTAAAGAGTTGATCCTGCCAGTCTGTATTGTGATTATACCGGTAGTAATCTACATTCCCATCATAGCCCCACCTTTGCTGAACAGGTTTCTGCTGATTGATAAAGGGGAGTGCCTGGATCTGCTCAGCCGTGTAACCTGCGCTCTGGTATAAATCAACAAGGTATTTTTTCTGTTCAGAGGCATTTAATAGAGGGATTTTCGAGGGAGTCATATTGAGGCCGGCCATGGCCCGGATATCAATTTTAGTAGCGACCTCTTTGGAGCGTAAAGTTTCAATCAGTATAACTCCGTTCCCTCCTTTTACTCCATACAAAGAGGTTCCATCTTTCATAACGGTAATGCGCTCAATATTCTTTACATCAATTACTCCCAACGGAGTAGAAAGGAATCCGTCAACCAGTGATACACCGCTGGACTGGTTCTCGATGACCATTCCATCCAACACTAACAAGGGTTGGGTATTGGCATAAATAGAGTTAAACCCGCGCATAAACATATTAGCACCTGCTCCGTCTATTCCGGAGCGCAGTAATACGTTTAACCCTGCGATATTTCCCTGTAACAGTTCTTCGCCCGAAATAACGGTGGATAACAAATTATCCCGGTCATAAACCGACATAGAAGTAGTTATGTGACTGTTATTTACCTCTCCAAAAGGTGTTAACACTTCTTTGTAAACACTTTGAAAACCAGCCTCATGGAGAAATATCTCTACGCGCTCACGCCCTTTTCCAGCTACAAGTTTCGACTGATAACCCGGACCACTGATACGTAATTCCACATCGTAAGAGGGTACCCGGATAGAGAACTCTCCATTATCATCTGTCATAGCAGCACTCACATCCGGTAAAGAGATATTCATACCCGGAAGTGGAATCAGTGTTGAGGCATCCAGCACACGGCCTGTGATCCGAAGCTGTTCCTCCGCCTTCTCCTGCGCTATTGCTACAGTAGCAAAAACCCAGGCAATTACAAATAGTATAGATTTATATTTGATCATATATTCTAGTTAATTATAAGTTAATTATT